>RKSA01000023.1 GCA_007571115.1 Gammaproteobacteria bacterium | reverse complement strand
CGTCGAGCAAGGCGAAAATTTCGGACAGAGTCTCCGGCAAGGCCACTCCCTGAAACTCGCCAATGCCATGGCACATCATGCGCAAGGGCAGTTTCGCGGTGCTGCGGGAATCGAGCTGGCGAATCGCTCCCGCTGCGGTATTGCGCGGATTGACGTAGGCCCTGCCCTGCTCTTCCATGGCGCGGGCGTTCAAGGCGGCGAAGCCGCGCTTTTCCAGGAACACCTCGCCGCGCACTTCAATCACCGTTCCCGCTGCCTCGCCGAGCCGCTCCACGGTTTCGAGGCGCAAGGGAATGTCGCTGATCGTGCGGGCGTTATGGGTGATTTGCTCGCCTTGCACGCCGTCGCCCCGGGTCGCTCCCCGCACGAGCAGTCCATCGCGGTACAACAGGCTGACCGCGACGCCGTCGAGCTTCGGCTCGCAGCAAAACTCGATGGGAGCGTCGCTTGCGAGACGCTTGCCGAGGCGAGCGCCGAATTGCCTGAGCTCTTCCTCGGCAAAAGCCTTGTCGAGCGACAGCATGGGGATTTCGTGGCGGACCTCGACGAAGCCCGGCAGTGGCGCGGCACCGATTCGCTGCGTGGGAGAATCGGAGCTTTGCAAGCCGTAGCGCGCTTCGAGCTGCTCGAGCCTCGCCAGCAGGGAGTCGAAATCGGCGTCGGGAATTTCCGGCGCATCGAGCGTGTGGTACTGGCGGTTGTGATGGGCAAGCTTCGCGCGAAGCGATTCGACCTCTTTCCTGACCGCAGCGGATGGCTGCTCTGTCGCGGTCATGGCTAGCCGGCGCCGGTGCTCGTCGGAGTTGGGGCGTTCGTGTCGAATTCGCGAATTTGCCGCCGTGCATCATCGATCGCCTGCTCGGTCAGTTCCTGGCGGTCAGCACCGAGCAAGTCGCCTTCGAACGTTGCAACGAATCGCTTCGCCAGCGCAAGCATTTGCTCGAAAGCGAGCAGATTGTCGATTGGCGTCGGCAATAGCAGGAACAGGCTGACCCCGGGAGTCGTGAATGCGTCGATGGCGTCGGCATCGAAAGTCCCCGGATTGACGAGATTGGCAACGCGGAAAATGACTGGCGAATCGGGCCGGGAATCCTGAGTTTTGCTGAAAATCTTCATCTGGTCGTGTTGCAACCCCGCTTCGTGCAGCAAATTCCACAATTCGCGGCCAGTGAACTGCTTCCCGGAGCGGGCGACCACGTGCAGTGAAAGGATCTTGTCGGGGTTGAGCTCGCCTTCGCTGGCAGAGCTTTCCTGCTCGTCGGGTTGGTCGGACGCCGGGCTTGACTCGGCTTCGCCTGGTTGTGGCGCCTTGGCGCCTCTCGAGGGTGATTCGGCAACTTGCTGCTGTTCGGCGGCGGGGTTCTCCCCCTCCCCGAAAGACTCGCGTCTTTGGACCCTCCCTCCGGGGGAGGGTGATCGGGCCTGGGCTGGCACCTCAGTGCCGATCGGTTCTCCGGCTGTCATTGCAACCTGGCCAAGATTGAGTTCGCCGGTGCGTGCCGCTGGCTCGGCGACGGCTTCGGCACTCGCCACGCTGACCGGGTCGAGCAGGAGGGGGATGTCTTGCTGCTCTGCCGCTGCGCCCCTTGCGGGCGCCTTGGCGGATTTGCCCGGCGATGGCGCAGCATTGCCGTCCGCCTCGTGTTTTTCCGTTGCCACGGCCCCGCCACCGGGAAGATTGGCCCGCTCGACCGATTCTGCCTGCTCGGCTTGCTCGATCGAGTCAGGAAGGTTCTTGTCGGCAGACAGGCGATCCTGGCCCTTGCGACGCCGACGAATGAGCTGCACGGCGCGCAAGAGGCAGAGCAGCACGAGCAGTGCGAGCACGAGCACCGCGATCTGGCGAAAATCTGTCATCCACTCCAACATGGCACGCGCTCTGCTTGAAACTACTAGGTATATCCACCGATCTGGCGAATTTCTTTAGTAAAATTGCGCCTCGCCCGCCCGGCTTGGGGTCAGGCAGTCGCCAGCTCGGCGGCCTCGTCGATATCGACGCTGACAATCCGCGAAATTCCCGCTTCCTGCATCGTCACGCCGAGCAATTGATTGGCGGTTTCCATCGAGACCTTGTTATGCGTGACGAGGATGAACTGCACGCTATCGGCGAGTTCGCGAACGAGCGCCGTAAAGCGGTTGATGTTGGCGTCGTCGAGGGGCGCATCGACTTCGTCGAGCATGCAGAAAGGCGCAGGATTCAACTGGAAAATCGTGAACACCAGGGCGATGGCGGTCATCGCCTTCTCGCCTCCCGAGAGCAGGTGGATATTGGCATTTTTCTTTCCTGGAGGGCGCGCGACGATGGTGACTCCGGCATTGAGCAAATCCTCCCCGGTCAATTCGAGGCGCGCCTGGCCGCCGCCGAACAGGCGCGCGAACAGGCCTTTCAGCCCTGCGTTGATCTGCTCGAGCATCGCGCCGAAGCGCCCCCGGGTTTCGCTGTCGATCTTCGCCATCGCCTGTTCGAGGGTCGTTAGCGCCTTTTCCAGCTCCTCGTGCTGTTTTTCCAGCCAGCCCTTGCGCTCGGACAGCTCGGCAGACTCTTCGGCTGCGGCCAGGTTGACCGCCCCAAGGCGCTGCACGCGGTTTGCGAGCTTTTCCAGCTTCTGCTCGCAAAATTCGGGCGTGTGCTCTTCTGGCAAACCGTCGAGAACGAGTTCCGGGGTCAGGCCTAGTTGATCGAGCTCGGCGAGCAGGCCCCGGCTGTCGCTTTCCAGGCTCGCACCTGCGACCCGCTGGTTGCCGATTTCCTCGACAATCGCGTCATTTTGCTTCCGCGACTCCTGCAAGGCGTGCTCGAGTGAGCGCAGCTTCGCCTCTGCCTGCTCGGTGGCGGAACGCACTTGACGAAGTTCCTGCTCTGCCAGCGCATGCTGTTGCAAAGCCTCTTGCAGTTGCTGTTGCAACTCTTTGCCTGGCAAGAGCATTTCCTTCAGTTGGCTTTCGATCGTCTCGATCCTTTTTGCGGCCCGCTGCACCTGCACCGCCATCCGGTCCATGTTCTCCCGGGTTGATTTGCATTCGGCGTCAAGGGCGTTCTTGTGCAGGGCCAAGGCATGGCAGGCTTCCTTGTCCCTCGCTGCCTGGCTGCGGCAGCTTTCAAGCCGTGTACGCAACTTCTCGCGATGCTGCTCGTATTCCTGCTGGCGATTCGTATCGCGAGCGATTCTGTGTCGGGCCTCGCGCAGGTGTTCGCTCGCCTGCTCGGCGCTCGCGCGGTCTTGGCGCAATTGGCCTTCGAGTTCATCGAGTTCGGCGCCAATTCGCTCGCGGCGCGCCACATCGCTTTTTGAGCGCGCCTGTTCGGCGGCGATCTGCCCGCGAACCGTGTTCAATTCGGTCGTTTTTTGCTGGATCCGTTCGAGGCAATGCTCGCGCTCGCGCTCGGCGCGCACCTGCTCTTGGCGAAACTGCTCCACCTGTTCGCCGAGCGAGCGCTGGCTTTCTTCCAGCTCGCCGATCGTGCCGCGCAAATTCTCGATTAGTGCCTGACGCAGGGCTACCGAATCTTCCTCATCGGCCTTGCCGATTCGAACCCATGTAGCACCAATCCAGACGCCTTCGGCGGTGATGAACGACTCTTCGGGCTGCAAGCCGCTGCGCCGCGCCAATGCGTCGGCGAGGCTTTCAGCGACGTGGACCCGGCCAAGCAGCCCGGCAAGCGCCCCGCTGGCGTTTGCCTTACTCGCCAGCAGCGTCGCGGCCGTTTTGGCTTCGCTTGCGGCAGCCGGACTGCCCTGCTCGAGCAAGGTCAAATCGGCCTTGGGCAAGTCCTGCAACAGAGAATCGGGCAATTGCTCGACGCAAATCGCTCGCAGGCGCTCTCCCAGCACGAGTTCCACTGCGGTTTCCCAGCCAGGAGCAACGCGCAGGGTTTCACCAAGCTTGGGATTGTCATCATAACCGTGGCGTTCGAGCCAGGCAGCAAGGCTCGCGTCATCATCGGCCAAGGCCGCCTGCTGCAAGGCATCGAGGGAGGCCTTGCGGCCGCCAGTCTCCTCGATGCTGGCGCGGACGCGATGCAGCTCGGCGCTGCTCGCCTCGAACAGCCTCCGCGATTTCTGCAATGCTGTCACCGCTTCGGCCTGGCGGCGGCGCAGCTCGCGCAATTCGTCCTCCAGGCTCGCTTCCTCGCGTTCGAGCGTTGAACAATCTACCGGTTCTCCCTCGAGCTCTTCGAATTCATCTTGCAGTCTTTGCTGCACCTTTCTGGCGCGATCAATATTGCTTTCGAGTTGGCGAATCTTCGCCTGCTCGACCTTGGCGGCCTGTCGGGGCGTTTCGGCTTCGAGGGTGAAATCGCCCCAAAGCCTCATGCTCTCCTGATATTCGTGCTCGGTTTTGTCGACTCGCCGCGCCGACTCCTGATTGCCTGCCTCGGCTGCAAGCAGCTCACGGGAGATTTGTTCGAGTTCGCGCTTGATCTGGGCGACCCTGGCGAGGTCGGTATCGAGTTCCGTCGAAGTCTGCTGCCATTCGGCACGGTTTTTTTCCAGCTCGGCCTCGAGCTGCGCGACTCGTTCGCGATGATGCTCGATCGATTGCTCGATGCGCGCAGCCTGGTTGCCGATTTCGACGCTTTTCGCCTGGGTCGCGGCGAGCTTGCGATTCGATTGCGCGTTCTGCTCGCGGCGCTGCTCGATGACGGCCTCCTGCCGCCGTTGCCCGGCAAGATTCTCTTCCTTGCGCGTTTGCAGGCCCGCCAAGGCATTCGCCGCCAGCTCGATTTGCCTGGCAAGCTCGCGCCAGCGCAGCGCGAGCAGGCAGGCTCTCGTTGCGCGTTGCTGCTGTTGCAACTCGCGGTAGCGCTGCGCGGCCTTCGCCTGCCTGTCGAGGTGCTGCAATTGCCTTTCCAGCTCGCCGCGAACGTCGGCGAGGCGCTCGAGATTTCCCCGGGTCTTGCCGATTCGCGTCGCGGTTTCCTTGCGCCGTTCGCGATACTTGGAAATGCCGGCGGCCTCCTCGATGAACACGCGCAGTTCCTCGGGCCTCGATTCGATGAGGCGGCCAATCATTCCCTGCTCGACGATCGAGTAGCTACGCGGCCCCAGGCCAGTGCCGAGGAACAGTTCGGTGATGTCGCGCCGTCGGCATTTCGTGCCATTGAGCGAATAGGTCGAATCGCCGTCGCGTTCGACCTTGCGCTTCACCGACACCTCGACGTAGCCCGCATACTCGCCCTGGAGGCGTCCGGCGCTGTTGTCGAAAACAAGCTCGACCGAGGCAAGCCCCACGGGATTGCGGCTTGCCGAGCCATTGAAGATGACATCGGCCATCTGTTCGCCGCGCAAGTTTCGCGGCGAGCTTTCTCCCATGACCCAGCGCACGGCATCGATGACGTTCGACTTGCCGCAGCCGTTCGGGCCGACCACGGCGCAGACATTGGAAGGGAAACTGATCGTGGTGGGGTCAACGAATGACTTGAAACCGGCCAGTCTTATGCATTTCAGTCGCATTGATCGTCTTGTCCGCTTTCGCCTTCGCCCATGCAGGGACATGGAGCGGAGTCTTGCGCCTTCGAACCGTCCTCCATGAGGGCTCGCAGTGTAGCCGAAGTTCCGGGAACGCCGCTACCGTCCACGCATTCGCGTTCTGCTGCCGTCAACTGACTGTCAACCGAATGTCGAGGCAATGACAACCTGAGAACTCGCCGCGCTTCCTTATAATCGTGTCACCGAAACGGCAAAGCGGTGCTGACGAGCAGCAACAAGGAGCAAGCAGCCGGCATTGCCAACGAAACCCTGCCATGGGAGGAAGCATCCATGCTCAGAGTCGATCTGCCCCGGGAGCTGGAAAACGAACTGGCCTTGCTCGCCGTGGTGACCAGCAAGTCTGTCGAATTTCACATCAGGCAGGCGATTCTCGAATATCTCGACGACTTCGACGAGCGCGTTGCCGCCGAGAAGTGGCTCGAAGAGACCTTGGCAAGCGATGATGGCGGACCGGACGGGACTCGAACCCGCGACCTCCGGCGTGACAGGCCGGCATTCTAACCGACTGAACTACCGGTCCGTACATTGCGCGCGCGAAGCTGGCCGAACAAGGCCCAGGCACTGTCCAGGCTGCCCAGGCCGCTCAATTGCCACATTGGTGGGTGGTGAGGGATTTGAACCCCCGACATTCGCCTTGTAAGGGCGACGCTCTCCCGACTGAGCTAACCACCCCAGCGCAAGCGAAGGCGAATTGTACCGACTTGCCGCCCCCTGTCAACAAGCCCGGGGCGGGGATTGCAGAAGCGCGGGGTCTTCGGGCGGAGCGGGGATCTCGCGAACCACCTTGCCATCTTTCCAGAACACGGCGTATTGCCCAAGCAGGCGCTTGCGTTCCAGCTCCAC
>RKSA01000193.1 GCA_007571115.1 Gammaproteobacteria bacterium | reverse complement strand
GACCCGCGTCATGGGAAATTTTCCTTGAGGGCAATGGCGCATTCTACCAGAGCGGCGCTGCGCCCATGCATCGGCGCAGACCAGCGAGTGGCGGGAGATGCCGCCACCGACGGCTTCCTGCCGCTGCGCAGCTCGCGCCAAGCCGACGCCAAGCGAACAATTCGGCTACAATTCACTCGCAATGGCGCGATTTCCCCGGAGGCAGGTCAAGCGAATGAGCGATGGCAGGATCTGCATGACCCGCCCCGACGACTGGCACTTGCATCTGCGCGATGGCGCCGCGCTGCAAACGACGGTTCCCCATAGCGCGCGCTGCTTTCGCCGCGCCATCGTCATGCCCAATCTGGAAACTCCCGTGACCAGCGTCGCAGCGGCAGCGCAATACCGCGCCAGGATTGCCGAACAGATCCCTCCCGGCGCCGACTTCGTGCCATTGATGACCCTGTACCTGACCGATACGCTGCCCGTCGCCGAAATCGACGAGGCAGCGCGGACTCCCTGGCTCGCCGCAGTGAAATACTATCCTGCCGGCGCGACGACGAATTCCGCCTCGGGAGTGACAGCGATCGAGAACACCTGGCCGGTGCTCGAACGCATGGAGCAACTCGACGTTCCGCTATTGCTGCACGGTGAAGTCAACGATGCCGAAATCGACATCTTTGATCGCGAAGCCGTGTTCATCGACCGCATCTTGCAGCCCCTCGTCAAGCGTTTTCCGCGCCTGCGCCTCGTGCTCGAACACATCACGACCCGGGAAGCCGCGCAATTCGTCGCCGAGGCCGATGCGCGAATCGGCGCGACGATCACCGTGCATCACCTGCTGTTCGAACGCAGCGACATGCTCGCCGGCGGCATCCGGCCCCATCTCTACTGCCTGCCGGTCCTCAAACGCGACCTTCATCGCAAGGCGCTGCGAGCTGCCGCCACAAGCGGCAAGCGGCGTTTCTTCGCCGGCACCGATTCGGCACCGCATCCCGTCACGCAAAAGGAAAGCGCCTGCGGCTGCGCGGGGGTCTATTCGGCGCCAGCGGCGCTGGAGCTGTACGCCGAAGTGTTCGAGCAGGAACAGGCTCTCGATCGGCTCGAAGGTTTCGTCTCCTTCCACGGCGCCGATTTCTACGGACAGGAACGCAACAGCGAGTGCATCGAACTCGTTCGCGAACCTTGGTCCTTGCCCGACTGGCACGATTTTTCCGGTGATCGCGTCAAACCGCTGCGAGCTGGGGAAACGGTTCACTGGCAAGTCCGCGATGGGCAATCCGGCCTTGCCCGAAGCAATGCCAGCTAACGGCCTGCCAGCCATGTCAGAGACGGACGGCGCCCAAGGCGACACTACGGCACGCGGCATCGACATGCAGTCGCGCTTTCGCGGCTTTCTGCCGGTCGTGATCGACCTTGAAACCGGCGGACTCAATGCCGCGACCGACGCCATCCTCGAAATCGCCGCCGTCGTCCTGGTCATGGATGAAAATGGCATCATGCGGCCCGAGGCGGCCCGCTTTCACAATGTCGCTCCGTTCGAGGGAAGCAGGCTCGACCCGGTTTCGCTGGAAATCACCGGAATCGACCCTGCGGACCCCGCGCGCGAGGCAAAACCCGAGCGCGAAGCTTTCGCCGACGTTTTCGCCATGATCCGCAAAGCCGTCAAGGCCCAGGCCTGCAAGCGCGCCATTCTCGTTGCCCACAACGCGCACTTCGACCACGCCTTCATCAACGCCGCAAGCGCGCGGCACAATCTGAAACGCAATCCATTCCACCCGTTCAGCCACTTCGACACCGCGAGCTTCGCCGGCCTCGCCTGCGGCCAGACCGTCCTCGCCCGGGCCTGCGAAGTGAGCGGAATCGACTTCGACGAGAACAGCGCCCACAGCGCGCACTACGACGCCGAAAAAACCGCCGAACTGTTCTGCCACATCGTCAACCGCTGGAAACAACTCGGCGGCTGGCCGGTAGATGCCTTGCATTGCCCGGCCAATCCGGCGATATCCTGATACTCTTGGCTAACTAGGTGCAGCGCATGTCATTGCAAAAAACAACACTTGGTGCTATGGTTTTGGCATAGACGAAAAGCACTGTCGGGTTCGGCTTGCAGATATTCAAGACCAAGGCGTTCACCCGTTTCGCAGACCGCGAAGGATTGGAAGATGAAGCACTGCGCGAGGCCGTCAGACGCCTTCAGAAAGGCTTGGTTGATGCCGATCTCGGCGGCAGCGTCATCAAGCAGCGGATCGCCCGCAATGGAAGTGGTCGCTCTGGGGGCTTTCGCTCGATCATGCTGTTCAGACGAGGCCATTTGGCATTTTTCGTCTATGGTTTCGCAAAAAGCGGCAAAAAAGCCCTTCGGCGGGACGAATTGGCGGCTTTTAGGCTGTTGGCCGACGAGTATCTTACTCTGAAACCGGCAGAACTTGCCGCAGTGCAAGCAGCAGGGGCAATTATCGAGGTGACTTGCGATGACGAAACGGTACAGGAGTGAAGCCTTGGCTGCGGCGCATGAAGCGGCGCTCGGCCTGGCCGAGGCTGGCGTGATGCCCAAGCGAACCATGCGGAAATTCGATGAAATGTGCTTGACGCCAGTGGAAGACATGGTCCCTGGAGAGATTCGCGCGCTGCGGATTCGCGAAAATGCGAGCCAGGCGGTCTTCGCACGCCACCTCAATGTGACCACAGGGCTGGTAAGCCAATGGGAGCGTGGCGAGAAGCGACCGCGAGGCGCATCATTGAAATTGCTGACACTGGTGGCGAAGAACGGCTTGGGGGCGATCGCTTGACTGCATCATCTCCCTCTTTCGCGCGTTCGGCGATTTCGGCAACGCCCGGCTCGCCCTATGCATTGCAGTCACCGTGAGCGATTTCAGTCTCGATGCGTTGCGCGTGCCGCAGCGCGGGGAAGTTCGGATCCGGGCTCTCGCGGAAGCGGTCGGCGAGGAATTGCTCGCCGGGTCGCGGCACCTTCGGGGGCGCGATTTCGAGCGCATTCATGCCGACGACCTTGCGGAGCTGCTCGCGATTTACGACCGGCGATTCCTGGGCGGCGCGATCCGGCGCCTGCTCGGCGGGGAATCGCTGTCGTTCCGGCTTTCCAGGCGCATGAGCAGTGCTGGCGGCTCGACCTCGTGGCAGCGGGCGCCAGCGGGTGGAATGAGCTACCAGATCACGGTCTCGACGGCGATCCTGTTTGAAGGCTTCGGCCCCGATGATCGCGAAGCGACTGCGAGCGGCCTGCCGTGCCCGCACCGGCTCGACGCCTTGCAACGCATCATGGAGCACGAGATCACGCATTTGCTCGAAGCGCTTTGCTCGGGCAAGAGCAGTTGCCGCGCGCGGCCTTTCCAGGACTTCGCCAGCGGCGTGTTCGGCCACAGGACGCATACCCACAACCTCATCACGCGCAAGGAACGCGCCGCGCTGGAAGGATTCGCGCCTGGCGCCCGCGTGAGCTTCGATTTCGCCGGCGCCAAGCTTGCCGGGCGAGTCAATCGCATCACCAAGCGCGCCACGGTGCTCGTCGAGGACGCAACGGGCCAGCGCTATTCCGACGGACGCAGATACGCAAAGTACTACGTGCCGATCACCGCGCTCAAGCCTGACGGCAGCGGCCCTTCCGGATAGCTGCGCGGGCTGCGGGAGTCGGGCGAAAAACTATTTTTGCCCATTTCATTGACAGTTTCGACTTGCGCATTCCATCATGTCCGCGAGGCTAGCGCCTCGCTCTGCCAACAAGGCATGGGCTTTCCATCATCTGCTTTGGGGAGGTTTGTCGCGTCATGAATGAATCCGTGCTGCCAGTCGTTCTCGTCGTGCTGTTTTATTCCGTATTGCTCGTCCTTGTCGTGACGAGCGTGCGGACACTCTTGAAAAGTGGTCCGAATTCCTGCGACCGCTGGACAGACGATTCGTTCCACTATATCGCGACCCCGCGCGTCATGTCCCGATGCCTTGCGCGAGGCGCCGACCCGAACGCCAGTCTCGGCTATCGGAAAGCGCCACTGCATGCGGCATCGCGAATGAATGACGACCCCTCAGTGATCGCGGCCCTGATCGAGGCTGGGGCAGACCTTGAAGCGCGTGACAAGGACGAGAACACGCCGCTCATGCTGGCCGCGACCTTCAACGAGTCCCCAGGGGTGATACAGGCCCTGGCCGAAGCCGGCGCCGACCTTGAAGCGCGTGACAAAGACAAGAAAACTCCCCTCTTGCTAGCCGCGTTCCTCAACGAATCTCCAGCGGTGACGCAAGCCTTGGCCGATGCCGGCGCCAACCTCAACGCAAGGGACAAAAATGGCGCCACTCCCTTGCTGCTTGCAATGGAATACGGCAGGTCTTCAGCCATCGCCGCAGCCCTCATCGACGCTGGCGCCGACCTGGAAGCGCAAAACGAGTTCGGTGGCCACGCGTTGGCCTTGGCGATTCGCTCTGACAAGTCGCGCCCCTTGCTGGCAAAGCTGATCGAAGCCGGCGCCGACCTGGAAGCCCGCGATCAATATGGCAATACAGCGTTGCATCGGGCTGGGGAATTCGATGAGTCGGGCGAGCTGGTCAAGATTCTGGCCGAGGCCGGCGCCAGGCTGGAAGCGAGGGATCGATATGGCGCCACGCCGCTGATTCTGGCCGCAGGATCAGGCAGGGAGTCGCCAGCGGCGATCAAGGCGCTCATTGACGCCGGCGCCAAGGTCAATGTGCGCAATGAATTTGGCAGCACGGCCTTGCATGAGGCGGCGCGGTCGAGCAAGTCCGCTGCAATCATTTCCGCCCTGCTCGATGCTGGCGCCGAAGTCGATGCTCGCCGCGATGACGGCAAAACGCCTTTGCAATTGGCAGCAAGGGAAAACAAGTCTCCGGCTGTTCTGGCAGCGCTGCTGGAAGCCGGCGCCAGCCAGGAAGCGCAAACCCGGAACGGAAGCGCTCCCCTGCATCTGGCCGCGAAAGGCAACAAGTCCGCAGCAGTCATCACGGTCTTGCTCGATGCTGGCGCCGAACTCGAAGCCCGCAACAAGGATGGCTGGACGCCATTGCTGCTCGCGGCGGAACATAGCGACTCTCCCGCCGTGTTCACGGCCCTGGTCGAGGCCGGCGCCGATGTCGAGGCGCGCACCGAGGATGAAAAATCCTTGTGGGACTTGATGAAGGGCAATTTCGCACTGCAACGGACCAAGCTCTACTGGCAGCTCAACGAGGCCCGGTTCGAATAGCTCGGCACTGGCAGAAGCGAGGCTGGCTGGCGCGTCGGCCAATTCGGGGCTGTCGTCGAACCAGGCTCAAGTCAGGTCCATGATATCAAGCCGCAGAGCGCTCGCAACCGCCACGAGTTGCTTCCAGGGGCATTGACCGGGATATTGCTCGATTCTTGCCAGGTCACTGCCTTCGATTCCGGCAGCTTCGGCAAGCTGTTCTCGTGACAGACCCCGGTACTCGCGAAAAACCCTGACGGCATTCTCTTGTGCGAGCAGTCGCTGGACGACTTCGGCTCGTTCATGAAACTCTCCTGGTTCATCGTGGATGCTCTTGTACACATCTCCTCGCGTTCCGACATGCACTGCGTCAATTTCCACCTCCGTCGACGAAGGAGTATCGAGGTTCCCTGAAATTGTCCGGTTTTGCGGCAAAATTGCCTGAGGCGGGCGAGGTGACCACCATGGGTGGCCGGTGCGCGGCTCGGCGAGGCATTTAGTCGGCGGCTTCCTCGATCCAGGCCATCTGGATCGCCTCGAGGACTTTTTCGCCGCTGCGGGCGGGGTCGTCGTCGAAGTCTTCCAGTTCGCAGATCCAGCGATGCAGATCGACGAAATTGACGTATTGCGGGTCGATCTCGGGATGTCGATCTGTGAGTTCGATGGCGATGTCGTACACGTCGGTCCATTTCATGCGTTGCTCTCCTGTTCTCTTTACGGCTGAAGGCTCCTGCGACTCGGGTTGGCATTGCCGACCAGCACTGATGACCATTATGCGCTGGGACCGTATCCCCGAATATTTTCAATCACTTCTCGTAGTTTCCCCTGCGATTCGGACGCTCTTATAAAATCGCGATACGCGGCGTATGCGTTGTCGGTCAACTCATCGTAGGTCACAACCCGAATGTCATAGAGGCCCAATGACTGCTCATCCCGCTGTCTCATCTTCTCATCTGCCCATCCTTCTGGCAGGCTCCCAACAATACAAATCCCTTGGATTGGCAAATTCGCGTTTTCGCTGGAGCTATTTTGCAACTCTGCACGGAGAGCATCTTGATACCCTCTCACTTGGCTCTCCAAATCCGTTTTAGTGACCTTCACGCTTCGTCGCTTCAGTTCGATGATGACATGAGCGGCAGCTACTCGGCGGTACTTCGTATACTGAATG
>RKSA01000171.1 GCA_007571115.1 Gammaproteobacteria bacterium | reverse complement strand
GGTGACGGCCTCGCCAAGGGCGTGGTGGTCGAGCGGCCGATCGGCAACGTGCAGAGCGACGACTCCAGGGCTCATCTGCTCGCGAATGCAAGCGAGGGCAGTCACGTCGACGCCATTGCCGGTCACCCGAACGCCTTCGCCGTGGCGCAGCGCATGGGCCTCGGCGTCCTCGGGCGACAGCGCGAGGTAGGCGTCGGTCATTCGCTTGCGGATCGCCTCGCTTCGCGTGCTCAGCTCCTCGCTGCCGAAAATCTGCCAGGCGAAAGTCAGCTCCAAGCTTTCACTGCGAGCGCCGCGAGCCTGGGGCGCCGGCTCGAACCACTCGCCCGCCTGGCCTTTTTCCACGAGCGCAACTCCGCCGTGCTGCTGGCGCAAGGCGCCGTTGACCTCGTCCTGGAACTTGCTGATGCTCTGGTTGGAATTCCAGTTCGGCGCCCAGGACGAGGCGAGAATCGTCGCGTCGCGCCGCGCCGGAACGCCTTCCATGGAAAATGCCAGCGCCGATTCGGCATCCTGGGCCTGTTTTGGCTCGTGAACGTTCAGATGCGCCTTGATCGCAGTCCTGCCGCTATAGCGTTCGGACTGGCGCGGAATCTTGCAGCCCGCCGGCAGATGCGAAACGTCGGGGAGCGTTTCGCCGAGCCTGGCGAAAGCGGCGATCTCGCTCGCGCATTCGTGCAGGACTTCGCGGAAACTCTCGCCTTCTCCGAGCCATTGCCAGGCCGGCCGCGCCGCGCTGTGATTGCGATGCACCTGCCAGGCGAGCTGGGCGCGGCCTTCGTAGTTGACCCAGGTCGACTGCTGTTCGGAAAAGGCCGTCACTGGCAGCAGCAGATCGGCTCGCGCGGTGGTGGCATTGGGCAGCACGTCGAGCGCCGCGACCTCGCCCGCCGCAGACAGCGCGGCATCGACCGCAGCATGGGGAGCGCGGCGATACAGGTCGTTCTCCAGGACGATGACATTGGCGACCTGCCCCGTCTGCAACTTGCCGAGGGCGGCGCCGAGGCCGTTCGCCGCTGGAGTCATCAGGCCGAGGCCCATGCTGTTCGCTTCGGGGGCGATCAGGCACAGATCCACCGGGGCAGCGCCTTCGCGGCGCGCACCGAGCGCTGCGGCGATATTGGCGCCGGCACGGATCAGCTCGGCATCGCCGTTCGCGGCACCAGCGACGATCAGCGGCCGCCGCGCCGCGAGTAGCAGCGCGGCGATGGCACCGAGTTCCTCGCTCTCTTCGCGAGTGTCGTCTCCAGCAGCGGCAGGAGCGTCGCTGCGGAGCTGGTTCGCCAGCGCGAATGCCTTGTGCGTCAGCCGCGAAGGCCTGTCGATGACGCGAGTGCAGGCGATGTCGTCGAGGCGGCTCGCGCCGCTGGCGAAAATCACCAGGGGACTTCGCTCGTGCTGGGCGAGCTCGCGAACTGCCGCGTCCTGCCAATGGGGGATATGCGCAGCGCTGGCGAGCTCGAGAGCCTTGTTGCGAACCGACTGGCGCAGCGCCAAGGCGATTCTCGGCGCGGTATTGGTCACGTCCTCGCCAAGGACGAGCACCGCGTCGGCCTGCTCGATTTCGCGAATCGAAGGAGCGTGGAAGCGCGGGTCGGCGGCGAGCTCGGCGAGCAGCTTGATGCATTCGAATTCGGCGTCAGAACAGCCGACGTGGAAGTTCTCCGCGCCGACGAGCTTGCGCAGGGCGTAATTCGCCTCGTTGCTGGCCCGGGGCGAACCGATGCCGATCGCTCCTGCTGCGGCGAGCTCGTGCAGGCGGCGCCTGGCGGCTTCTGGATCGAGAGAATCGCCGGCGGCGTCGGTGGCAGCCTTGAGACGTTGCGAGTCGTTCACGTAGCCCGTGCCGAAACGGCCTCGGTCACAAAGGAAATAGCCATTCAGCTCGCCGTGGTAGCGATTGACGATGCGGCGCAATTCGCCGTGGCGCTCGCCGGGAGTGATGTTGCAGCCGACTGCGCAGCCCGTGCAGATCGAGGGTGCGGTCTGCAAGTCCCATTTGCGCGTGTAGTTCTCGCTGAACACGCGGTCGGTGAAGACTCCGGTGGGGCAGACCTCGACGAGGTTGCCGCTGAATTCGCTTTCCAGGGTGCCGTCCTCGTGGCGACCGAAATACGTGTGGTGATGCGAGGCCTGGGCCGCGAGATCGGTTCCGCCAGCGTATTCGCCATAAAAGCGCACGCAGCGGTAGCAGGTGATGCAGCGGTTCATCTCGTGGTTGATGAAGGGGCCGAGCCACTGATTGCGGTGCGTGACCTTGCGCTTGTCGTAGCGGCGATAGTTGTGGCCCGACATCAGCGTCATGTCCTGCAAGTGGCATTCGCCGCCCTCCTCGCAGACCGGGCAGTCGTGGGGGTGGCTAATCATCAGGCTTTCGATGACGCCGGCGCGGAACTGCCTCGCCTGGGCATCGTCGATCGAGATTCGCGCTCCGGCACGGACCGGAGTCATGCACGCCATGGTCAGCAGGCCGGTCTCGTCGTCGGCGTCGCGGTACTGCTTGACCGCGCATTGCCGGCAAGCGCCGACCGAACCCATGCACGGGTGCCAGCAGAAATACGGCAGGTCGAGGCCGAGAGACAGGCATTCCTGCAGCAGATTGCCGGCGGCGTTGACCTGGTAGGCGACGCCGTCGATCTCGATCTGCACTCGCTGCTTGCCTGTCTTGTCTGCTGTGTGGTCGGTCATTTGCTATCAGCCATCAGTTCCGGTAGGGACAACGCTGCTCGTCGACGTGGCGCTCGAAATCCTCGCGAAAATGCCGCAGGGCGCTGCCGAGGGGCGCGGTGGCGCCTGGCGCCAGTGCGCAGAAGGTCTTGCCCGGGCCCATGTAGTCGACGTGCTGCTCGAGGATCTCGAGGTCTTCGCGGCGGCCCTTGCCGCGCTCGAGGTCGCGGAAAATCTCGTCGACCCAGGGTAGTCCATCGCGGCAAGGCGTGCAGTACCCGCAGGATTCGTGGGAGAAGAACGTCATCAGGTTGCCGACCATTCCGACCGGGCAGGTCTGGTCGTCGAGAACGATCATCGTCCCCGTGGCGAGCCTGCTGCCAGCGGCGGCGATGTTGTCGTAATCGAGTTTCAGGTCGAGATGCTCGGGGAGCAGGAAATCGGTCGAGCCGCCGCCGGGAAGGAAGCCTTTCAGTTCGAGGCCTTCGCGCATTCCGCCGGCGTGGGCTTCGAGCAATTCGCGGATCGGCGTTCCCAGGGGCAGTTCCCAGCAGCCCGGAGTGCGAACCTTGCCGCTGACTCCGAACAGCTTGGTGCCGTGGTCGCTGCCCCGGGTCAGGCTGCGGTACCAGTCGATCCCCCAGGCGAGGATGCCGGGAAGGTTGCAGATCGTTTCGACATTGTTGACGATGGTCGGCTTGCCCCAAAGCCCGCTGACCTGGGGAAAGGGCGGCTTGGCGCGGGGATTGGCGCGCTTGCCTTCGAGGGCGTTGAGCAGGGCGGTTTCCTCGCCGCAGATGTAGCGCCCGGCGCTGGTATGGAGGATGATGTCGAGATCGTGGCCGGTGCCGAGAATGTCGCGACCGAGATAGCCCTGCTCTCGGGCCTCGGCGAGGGCCTTGCGCAAGGCGCGCTCGGCGTCGGTGTATTCGCCGCGCAGGAAGATGTAGGCCTTGCTCGCCTGGATTGCGTAGGCCGCGATGATCATGCCGTCGATGAGCAAATGCGGGTCGCCTTCGAGCAGCAGGCGATCCTTGAAGGTTCCGGGCTCCATCTCGTCGGCGTTGACGACGAGGTACTTCTGCTGCGGGGCGCCCTCGCCCATGGGAACGAAGCTCCACTTCAGGCCCGTGGGAAAGCCGGCGCCGCCGCGGCCCTTGAGCCCCGATTCCTTGACCTGTTCGAGCACGTCGGCGGGCTCGAGGCCCTTGGATATCGCGTGCAGGCCGCCATAGCCGCCGCTCGCCTCGTAGTCCGCGAGCCCGAGGGGCGGCCGCGAGAAGTCGATGTTCCTGGTTAGCGGGTTGTTGAACACGGTCAGGCCTGCCTGTTGCGGTAGCGAGCGAAAATTTCGCCGAGCGATTCCGCGCTGACGTTGCGATGCTGGTCGGCACCGACCATCAGCACCGGAGCGCGGTCACAGTCGCCGAGGCAGGGAACCGGAATCAGCGTGAATTCGCCGTCCTCGCTGGTCTCGCCAAAATCGATTCCGAGTTCGGCGGAAATTCTCTCTTTCAGTTGCTCGCAGCCCATGATCCAGCAACTGACGCTGTTGCAGTGCAGGATCACGTTCCTGCCGACGGGGCGGCGATAGATCAGGTTGAAGAAGGTCGCGACCCCTTCGAGCTCGGCAACGGGAAGCCCGAGATATTCGGCGACCGCAAGCAGCGATTCGTCGGAAACCCAGCCGCGATGCTTCTGCACGATCTTCAGCGCCTCGAGGCCCACGGCGCGGGTATCGGGGTACAGGGTCCGCTCGTGCTCGATTTCGGCGATTTCGGCCTCGAGCAGATGGTTCGCGGCTGCGGTCGAGGCGATCAGTTGTTCACGGCTGCTATTCATTGGCGCTGCTTCCTATCGATCGACGTCGGCCATGACGAAATCGATGCTGGCGATGATCGCGATCAGGTCGGCGACCATGAAGCCCCTGCTGATCTGCGGAATCATCTGCAAATGCGCGAACGAGGGAGTGCGGATGCGCGTGCGGTACGAACCGCCGCCGCCATCGCTGACGAGATAGTAGCTATTGATCCCCTTGGTCGCCTCGATCGATACCGTCGCCTCCGCAGCGGGGATGACCGGGCCCCAACTGACGCTGAGAAAGTGGTTGATCAAGGTCTCGATGTCGCGCAGCGTGTCTTCCTTGCGCGGCGGAGTCGTCAAGGGATGGTCGGACTTGTAGTGGCCGCCGGGCATATTGTCAAGGCATTGCTTGATGATCCGCAGGCTTTGCCGCATTTCCTCGACTCGCACCGCGCAGCGGTCGTAGCAGTCGCCGTTCACCGCGATGGGAACATCGAACTCGAACTCGTCGTAGCCGGCATAGGGGCGTTGCTTGCGGAAATCCCATTCGAGGCCCGTGGCGCGCAGGCCGGCGCCGGTGACTCCCCAGTCGAAGGCTTGCTGGGTGTCGTAGACGCCGACTCCCTGGGTGCGCCGCTTGAGCACGCCGTTGCGCAGCACCATGGCGTCGTACTCGTCGAGCCGCGGCGGCATGAACTCGAGCAGCTCGCGGACTCGCATGTCCCAGCCTTCGGGAAGATCCTGGGCGACTCCGCCGATGCGGAACCAGCCCGGATGCATGCGCGCCCCGCAAATCGACTCGATGATGTTGAAGATCCGTTCGCGCTCGACAAACATGTAGAAAATCGGCGAAAGCTGGCCGACGTCCTGGGCGAAGGTGCCGTAGAACAGCAAATGGCTGCATATGCGGAACATTTCCGCGAGCATGATGCGGATCACCCTGGCGCGTTCGGGAACCTCGATTCCCGCCATCTTCTCCACTGCCATCACGTAGGGAAGGTTGTTCATCACGCCGCCGAGATAGTCTATTCGGTCGGTGTACGGAATGAAGGTATGCCAGGACTGCCGCTCGGCCATCTTTTCCGCACCGCGATGGTGATAGCCGATGTCGGGAACTGCGTCGACGAGAATCTCGCCATCGAGCTGCAAGGCGATGCGGAACGCGCCATGGACGCTCGGATGGTTCGGCCCGAGGTTGAGGAACATGAATTCGGAATGTTCCGACTGCCGCTTCATTCCCCATTGTTCGGGGTTGAAGAGCAAGGCATCCTGCTCGTGGCCGGCCTGGTCGTCGTCGAGGGAGTACGGCGCCATTTCGGTCGCCCGGGCCGGATGCTCCTTGCGCAGCGGATGGCCTTGCCAGGTCGGCGGCAGAATGAGCCGGAACAGGTTCGGATGGCCGGCAAAATCGATGCCGAACATGTCCCAGGCTTCGCGTTCGTACCAGTTCGCGGCGGGCCAGAGCCCGGTCACGGTCGGTATGCGCAAGTCCGCATCGAGCAGGGGAACCTTGACGCGAAAGTCGCGATTGCCGGAAAACGACAGCAAGTGGTAGACGACGGTGAAATCGCTGGCTGGCTGGCCTTCGCGGTGGCAACGGAACCGCTCGTCGATAGCGGTCAGGTCGAGCAGCATCTCGAAGCGCGGCTCGCTGGCATCGCGCAGGGCGCGCAAGAACTCGACGACATCGCCACGGTCGACCCAGACCGTCGGGATGCCGTCGCAGGTGTGCTGCTCGGCAAGGATGCGGCCAGCGAAACTGGCGCGCAAGCCTTCGGCGATGCGGCTTGCGGGGGCCATGGTTTTGGTGGTGGCCTCGATGTCGGGCGCTGTGGCTTGCATTTTGATGGCTGACCGGCTCTTCTGTGCTCTTGCTTGTGCTTCCGTGCTTGCTCGCTGTCCGCTCAGACGCGATCCGGCGAACGCAGTTCGGTGGCGGCGATTCGTTCGGGGCGCCGCAGCTCGCGCTGCACGGTGCGCGGCTGCTTCTGGATCACGCCCTGCTCGTTGATGACCCAACTCAGCGGACGGCGCTGCTTGCCGATCGATTCCTGCAACAGGATCAGCCCTTGCAGCAGGGCTTCGGGGCGAGGCGGGCAGCCGGAAACGTAGACATCGACGGGAAGGAACTTGTCAACCCCCTGCACCACCGAATAGATGTCGTACATGCCCCCGGAATTGGCGCAGGAGCCCATGCTGATGACCCATTTCGGCTCGAGCATCTGGTCATGCAGCAGGCGCACGATGGGCGCCATCTTGCGGAACACCGTGCCGGCGATGACGATCATGTCGGCCTGCCGGGGAGTTCCGCGAATCACCTCGGCGCCGAAGCGCGCCAGATCGTGGCGGGGGGTGAACGCTGTCGCCATCTCGACGTAGCAGCACGAAAGGCCGAAATTGAACGGCCAGATCGAGTTCTTGCGACCCCAGGCGATCATGTCCTCGAGCTTGGCCATGACGACGTTGCGGCGCAGGAAGTCGTCGATTCCGGCGGCGCCCGGCTGGCCGGCCGAAGCTTGCTCAGCTTTTTGCAACTGCCAGCTCACAGTTCGAGTTCCTTGCGGTTGACGACGCCGCCAGCGCCGCGCATTTCACCGAGCACGCGGCGCTGCACGCCGGTTCGCCAGTCGAGGGCGCCGACTCGCCACAGGTAGAACAGCGCTGCGAGCAGGATCAGGATGAACACGAGGATCTCGATGTAGCCGGTCCAGCCGGTCTCGCGGACCGATACCGCCCAGGCGAACAGGAACACGATCTCGAGATCGAAAATGATGAACAGGATCGCCGGCAGGTAGAAATGCACCGTGCTGCGGAACTGCGCCGAGCCCAGCGAGACGATCCCCGATTCGAAAGGCGTGTCGCGGTACTTGCGCGCTGCGCTCTGCCCGAGCAGAAACGACAGGCCGAGCATGGCGCCGACGATGGCGAGCACTGCGGCTGCGTAGCTGAAAAATGGCGTCAGTTCACTCATTCGATGTGCAAGAAGATAGCGGTTTCCCAGCCCGCCCGAGCCCGGAAAGCGATGGCTCGCGGCCCCGCCCGCCCGAGATTCGGCGGCACGGCAAAATTGGTCCGGCACTGTACACGTAACGCCCGCCCAAGGCAAGCGCCTGTGCTGGTGGTGGCGGCTATCCCAGCAAAAAACTTGCACGGACGAAATCATGTTGGTAACTTTCCTGCATTGCCTTCACCGTGAGGATTTCCCATGGCCACACTGACCGTGCGCGACCTGCCAGAACAGGTGCATCGCGCCCTGCGCACACGAGCGGCCCTGAAGGGGCGCAGCACCGAGGCCGAAGCCTGCGCCATTCTGGAAGAGACGGTCCTGCCGGAAGGACGCATCCCTCTGGGAGCCTTGCTAGCCTCTGTCGGCCGATACGCCGGCTTGACCGACGAAGAATTCGCGAACTTCGCAAGACGCTCCCACGAACCAAGCCAACCTGCCGATCTGGCATGATTCTGCTGGATACAAATGTGGTATCCGAGCCGCTGCGCAAGGTTTCGGATCCGAGCGTTGTGAAATGGCTTGACGGTCAGCCACTTGAAACGCTGCATCTCTCAACGATCACCGTTGCCGAGCTGCGTTTTGGAGTACGGGCGCTGCCAGCAGGTCGACGTCGAGAGCGATTGAGCGAAGATATTGAGCGGCGAATTCTCCCAATGTTCACTGGTCGAATCCTGTCGTTCGATCTGGCCGCTTCGCAGGCCTATGCGGAACTGATGGCGACCGCCCGATCAAACGGGCAAGCGATCTCTGTATCCGACGGCTACATTGCCGCGATCGCCGCAGCCAATGGCGCGAAAGTGGCAACGCGGGACACTGTGCCGTTCGAGGCCGCCGGGCTGGCGACCATCGACCCGTGGGCCACATAATCCTCACTTTTCGCTTCACTCCAGGCTTCTCTCGCAGTCGCGGCTGGATTCCTTTCCCGGTTTGCGCTGCCATTTTTCGCAAGAGCTTGTAGCCAACGGTGGCGGCATGGGGTTACATTCGGCGCGGTTTTGGGTTATATATAATATATTATCTTGCCCGTGACGGAGGAAAGCGCGATGATCGGAACGCCTACCCTAGCAAAGCATTTGCAGATTCGAGCCCTGTTCGCATTGCCGCTCTTGGCGGTTCTCGGCCTGGGTCTGACCATTCCGACGACGAGCCTCGCCCAGGATGCGGCGCTCGAAGAGATCGTCGTCACCGGCTCGCGCCTCGTCAGGCGCGATCTCGACGCCCCCAGCCCTGTGCTCGTGGTGACTTCCGAGTCGGTTCGCAGCTCGGGCAACATCACGATCGAGGAAACGCTCAACGAGTTTCCGCAGCTCGCCTCGGACAACACCTCGAGCGTCAACTCGGGAGGAGGATCCGGAATTCTCACCGCTGACCTGCGCGGCCTCGACGCCGTGCGCACCCTGGTGCTCGTCAACAGCCGCCGCTTCGCGCCATCGGATTCGAGGGGGCTGGTGGATCTGACGAGCATCCCCGATGCGCTCGTCGAACGAGTCGAGGTGCTTACCGGAGGCGCATCGGCGGTATACGGCTCGGACGCCATCGCCGGCGCGATCAATTTCATCCTGCAAGACGATTTCGAGGGAGTCGAGGCCGGCTTCCACTTGGGAGAATCGGCTGCTGGCGACGCCGGCACCGAGAAATACGACCTGACCATCGGCGGCAATTTCGCCGATGGCCGCGGCAATGCCGTGCTCAGCGCCTCGTACACGAGCCGCAGCGAAATCTTTTTCGCCGACCGCGGCTATTCGTCGACTTCGCTGTTCGAAAGCGGCGGAACCCTCGTTCCCGGCGGTTCGAGCAATATCCCGGGAACGCGAATCTCGTTCAACTCCACAAGGCTCGCGGGGCTGAACAATCTTCCCTTCGACCCGGCCACGGCCTGCCCGGGAACGATCGGCGGGATCCGCTTCGGTGAAGGCGGCGAGATCCTGCCGTTCTGCGACCCCGAGGACCGCTTCAACTTCGCCCCGCTCAACTACCTGCTGCGACCCCTCGAGCGCAACCAGATCAGCGCCATCGGCCATTTCGACGTCCGCGACAACCTGACGATCTACTCCGAGCTGTTCTTCATGGAGAACCGCAACGAGTGGCAGCAGGCGCCGAACGCCGGCGGCCTGCAAACGAGCGGAGCGCCGCGGGGAACCTACCTCATCCCCAACTACGCGAACAATCCAGTGCTGTTCGCCCCAGTGCGCAATTTCCTCATCGACAATCCGGAAACCTTCGACCCCGACGGCGACGGCACCGCAGCGATCATCCAGACGGGCCGCCGCTCGGTGGAAACCGGGCCGCGCAACTACAAGTACGAACGCCTCACCTACAACATGACGACGGGGCTGCGAGGCGATTTCGCCGCCCTGGGAAGCACCTGGAACTGGGATGCCTTCGTCCAGCTCCAGCGCGCCAAGACCAACGAGTCGATCTCGGGCCAGCTTTCAAGCCTGCGCCTCGCGCTCGGTTCGGATGTCACCGTCGAGGATGGCGTGGCGCGTTGCACCAACGAGTTCGTCGGCTGCGTTCCGGTGAATTTCCTCGGCCTCGACTCGGTGACCCCGGAAGCTGCCGCGTTCATCTCGCCAACCCACGGCTCGACCAATGTGCTGCAAAGAAACATCTACGGCGCCACGATCACCGGCGAATTGCTCGAGCTGCCAGCGGGGCCCCTGGCGGTCGCCTTCGGCTACGAGCGGCGTGAGGACGAGCACGATTTCCGCCCCGACACCGCAGGCCAGGGAGGCGAGTTCACCAGCGACATCCTGCTGCCGCGAACGTCCTCCATCGAGCTCGACGAGCTTTACGCGGAAGCGCGAATACCCCTGCTCAGCGACAGAACCGCCATCGACTATCTCGGCCTCGAACTCGCCGTGCGCAGCTCGGACTATTCGACCAGCGGTCGGGTGACGACGTGGAAAGCCGGCGGCGAATATGCGCCCAGCGACTGGCTGCGCCTGCGAGGCGCGTACAACGTCGCGATTCGCGCGCCGAACCTTGACGAACTGTTCGACACCGTGACCATCGGCTTTTCCGCCGGCGACGACCCCTGCGACCAGGATCTCGGCCCGTCGGCCGCGCAGAAGCAGCTTTGCATCGAGCAGGGCGTGCTCGCTCAAGAGATCGACAGCTTCGACCAGACCAATGTCGGCTTTGGCGTGCAGTCGGGAGGCAATCCGAACCTGACCGAGGAGCAATCCGACACCTGGACGATCGGCGCGGTCATCAATGCGCCGTTCCTCGAAGGGCTCAATCTGGCGATCGACTACTACAGCATCGAGATCGAGAACGCGATCAGCCAGCTCAGCGCCCAGCAGGTCGTCAACAACTGCTTCCGCAATCTCGACAACGGCAGCGAGACCTGCCAGTCGATCAACCGCTTCCCCAACGGCCAGATCGATTTCGTTTCGGCAACGCTGAAAAACATCGCGACATTGGAAGCGACGGGCCTCGACTTGCAGGCCGACTATTCCTTCGAGCTCCCGGCAGCAATGGCATTGCGCACAGATGGCGCCTCGCTGCGCGTGCAATTCATCGGCAGTTGGGCGTTCAGCAACGAACGCGTTTCCGAGCCCGGCGAGCCCGGGCTCGACTGCCTTGGCCACTTTGGTGGCTCGTGCTCGGGCTTTAACGTTTTCATGCAGCCAGAGGCGAAGCTGGTGTTCAACGCCACCTATGACAGCGGGCCGCTGGCGGCGCGCTTCCAGCACCGCAACATCAGCGCTTTCACGCTGTTCCCGGGCGCCGGCAATGTCGTCGATTCTGCTAGCGCGAGAAACTATCTCGACCTGAACGCCGATTATGCCGTCAACGACCAGCTCACGGTCTACGCGGGTATCGACAACCTGACCGACGAGGAACCGCCAGTGCTCGGCTTTTCCCTCGCTGGCGACGCCAACGTCGATATCTCGCTGTACGACGTGCTGGGGCGACGCTACTTCGCCGGCATGCGTTTCCAGTTGTAGCACTGCGGAAATCGGAAAACAGGAGACAAGCCCATGAAGACCACTCTATTGCTCGTTCCATTCTTCGCCGCAATCCATGGCATGGCGCTTGCCGCAGAGCCGATGCAGGCAGCCGAAGACGACGCACCGCTTGCAGCGGAATCGGTGACAAGCCAGCACAGCGTCGTGATCGACGGGGAAACGATCAGCTACACCGCCACCGCCGGGCTCGACGTCATTCGCGATGACAGCGGGACAGGAATCGGCCTGTTCGGCTACACGGCCTATGTGCGCGACGGCGACGATTCCGCGAGCCGCCCGATCCTGTTCGCGTACAACGGCGGCCCGGGTTCGGCATCGATCTGGCTGCACATGGGAGTGCTGGGCCCGCGGCGAATACCCGTTGTCGACCTCGAAGTCACGGGCCCGGCGCCCTATGGCGCCGTGGACAACGAGTTCAGCATTCTTGACGTCGCCGATCTGGTGATGATGGATCCCGTGGGGACGGGCTACGCCACCATCGAGGGCCCAGGGAAGCCCGAGGATTTCTGGGGAGTCGACGCCGACATCGCCGTCGCTTCGCAGTTCATCGTAAACTACATCACTCGCACCGACCGCTGGAAATCGCCGAAATTCGTGCTTGGGGAAAGCTATGGCGGAATCCGTACCGGCGGAGTCGCCCACGAACTGCTGCGCCGGTACGCCATGAGCCTGAACGGCGTGATTCTCGTCTCGCCGTTCATGGACGTCGCGGCGGCCCGGGACCGTTTCGCCATCGACCTGCCCCACGCGCTCTATCTGCCGACCCTGGCTGCAACGGCCTGGTACCACGAGGCCATCGAAGACCGCCCCGATGACCTCGCAGCCTTCCTCGACGAAGTCGAGACTTTCGCGATCAACGACTACGCTCCCGCGCTGCTGCAAGGCAGCGCCTTGCCGGAAGCGCAAAGAAGCGCGCTGAAGGCGAGGCTGTCACGCTACACGGGCCTGAGCGAACAGTACTGGGAGAACTCGAACCTGCGCGTTCCGCACATGCGCTTCACCCAGGAGCTATTGCGCGACGAGGACATCACCATCGGCAGGATCGACTCGCGCTTCAAGGGGCGCAGCATCGACCGGGTGGCGGGGAACATGCAGTACGACCCCTTCGATGCCGCAGTGCGGCCCGCGTTCAAGGCCGGCTTCATGGACTACTACAACAACGAGCTCGGTTTCCGCAAGGAACGCGACTACCTCGTCTCGGGAGGGCTATTCAACGACTGGGACTGGCTGCACGTGCTGCCGAGCGGCCAGGAGACCCTGATTACCAACACCGCCATCGACCTCGCGACGACGATGACCCTGCATCCGCCCATGCGGGTGCTGGTCCAGCAAGGCTACTTCGACCTGGCGACTCCGCATTTCGTGCTCGAATACGTCATCAATCACATGGACCTCGACGCTGCCCAGCGCACTCGCATCTCGGTGGAGATGTACGAGGCGGGGCACATGATGTACGTGCATCCGCCGTCGCTGGCAAAATTCAAGCGAGACTTGGCAGACTTCATTACAGCCGATTGAAACTGCAGTCGCGAATTCGCCGCGCCTAGCCGAACACGCCGGCGACGAAGATCGCCGCGACCGCGACGGGAACGACGTAGCGGATCAGCACCAGCCAGGTGCGGTACGCGGCGCCATCGGCGAGGCCGAGCTCCTCGCGGATTCCCTCGCGGTCGGCGATCCAGCCGATGAAGATCGAGGTGAGCAAGGCGCCGATGGGCAGCAGCACGTTGGCCATGAAAAAGTCGAAGATGTCGTAGATCGTGCTTTCCGCGAAAATGCCGACGAAGGAGAGCGGGTGGAAGCCGGCAAGCACGTTGAACGAGAACACCGAGCCCAGGCCGAGCAGCCACATTGCCGCGCCGGCCGCGAGCGCCGCTGCGGTGCGGCCGAGCTTGAAGCGGTGCTCGGTCCATGCCACCACCGGGGCAAAGTTGCCGATGCACGAAGTCAATGCCGCGGCGATCAGCAAAAGGAAGAAAACGCCGCCGAAGAGCCTGCCTCCGGGAAGATCGCCAAAGACGATGGGAAGCGTTTCGAAAACGAGTCCTTCGCCCGAGTCGAGGGGCAGCCCGTGGGCGAAAACGATCGGAAAGATCGCAAAGCCGGCGAGCAGGGCGATCAGGGTGTCGGCGCCGACGACGATGACCGCATTGCCTGGAATCGAGATCTGCCCGTCGAGATGCGAGCCATAGGTAATCATGACTGCCATGGCGACGCCGATGGAAAAGAATGCCTGCCCCAGTGCCATCAGGGTCGCCTCGCCGGTCATCTGGCTGAAATCGGGAGTGAGCAGGAACCCGGCTGCGGCGCCAAGATCGCCGACCGCCATCGAGTAGCCGAGCATGACGATCATGCAGCCGAACAGCATCGGCATCAGCACCTTGACGGCGCGCTCGATTCCCGCGTGAAGCCCCCGCGAATTGATGTAGACAGTGAGCGCGCAAACCACCGTATGCCAGAACAGCAGCCTCGGCGGATCCGCCATCAGCTCGGCGAACAGATTCCGGGATTCGGCAGCCGTGATCGCGCTGAATTCGCCAGCCACAGCACGAACGAAGTAGTCGATCGTCCAGCCGGCGACGGTCGTGTAGAACAGCATCAGCACGAACACCGCGAGCACGGCGATCCCCCCGACGCCACCCCAGGCCACGCTGGCGCCGGCCTGGGTCGCGACCTCGGCGACGCTTCCCGAAGCCGAGGCGGTGGTCTTGCCTCGCCGGCCGATGGCCCACTCCGACATCACCAGGGGAACTCCGATGCCGAAGGCAAAGAGCAGGTAGACGAGCACGAAGGCCGAGCCGCCGTTCTCGCCCACGACATAGGGAAAGCGCCAGATGTTGCCGAGCCCGACGGCAAAGCCGACCGACGCCAGCAGAAAGGCGAACCGGGAAGACCAGTGCTCGGGAGTCTTGCCAGGATTCGATACAGCCATCGATCAATCCTCTCGCGGAATTCTTGCCGTTGCAGGCAACCTCCCAGAGACTGCACCGGATTCGCCCCAAGGTCAACCGTTTGAGCAGGTGACGCAGCCAGACTTGACGGAAATTGCTGGCAGCATGTACAGTTTTTCCATGGTGGTCCGCTGGCGGCGCGGGCCCTGCCTTCCGCCGAGCCGCCAGCGAGGAATCCAGCAATGGCGCAGCTCAAACCGACGCCGACGCTCGCCCAGAGCGTTGCGGCGCATCTTCGGGAACAGATACTCAAGCGCGAGATCGTCGGCGGCGAGCCCCTGCGCCAGGAAGCGATCGCCAATTCCCTCGGCACGAGCATCATCCCGGTCCGCGAGGCACTGCGCCAGCTCGAGGCCGAAGGGCTCGTCGAGCTGCACACGCACCGGGGCGCGGTGGCGACCAGGCTGAGCCTCGAACAGGCCCTGGAATGGATTTGCCTGCGGCGGCTCATCGAAACCGACCTGATCGGCAGGGCGATGGACAACATGCGCGAGGAGCATATCGCCAAGGCCGAGAAAATCCTTGGCGAATTTGACGAAAATCTCGATCTTGGCCGCAACATCCATCGCTGGACTGGCTACAACTGGAAGTTCCACTGCGCGCTCTATGAGGCGGCCGATCGGCCCGAAACGATGAAAGTTCTGGCAAGCCTGCACAAGAAATGCGACCGCTACATCCGCTTGCAGTTGCTCAGCGGCGACCACATCGCCCGGGCCGAGCGCGAGCACGCGCAACTCATCGAGCTATGCCGCAAGAGAGACAAGCGCGCTGCCAAGGCGCTGATGCGCCGACACATCGCCGGCGTCGAGCAGGATCTGACCGAGCAGCTCGGAACCTAGCCGGAGAAAGATCGCCTGCCGCCTACCAGTTTGGCGCGGGGACGGTCTCGACGGGCATGGGGCCTTCAGGGATTCCCCGCTGCTCCTTTCGCGTGCGAACCATGTCGCGGATGTCGCCCAGCATCTGCGGAGTGTCGTAGACGATGCCATCCTTGATCGTGTAGCGGATTCCGCCGATCCGTTCGACTTCCAGAGTCTCGTCGTTGAGCCTGATCGTTCCGGTGCCGAACAGCACGTGCAGGTTGGCGAGGGGGTTCTCCCCGACGACGACGAAATCGGCCTTCTTGCCGACCTCGATCGATCCGACCTGATCGTCGATGCCGATCACTTCGGCGCCGACCATGGTCGCGGCATGAACGACCTCGAGGGGAGTGAAGCCTGCCTCGCGCAGCAAGTGCATCTCCATGATGTAGCCAAAGCCGTACAGATTGTAGATATAGCCCGAATCGGAGCCCACCGAAACCTTGCCGCCGCGGTTCTTGTACTCGTTGATGAACGCCATCCACAGGCGAAAGTTCTCCTTCCACGCGATTTCGTCCTCCAGGGTCCAGTAGAACCAATAGGAGCCATGGGCATCGCGGCTGGGCCGATAGAAATCCCACAGTTCGGGCATGGTGTACTTCTCGTGCCAGCGCGCGCGGCTCATGCGCATGAAATCGCGGCTCGTCAGATACGCCGTGAAGGTCGGCGAAATCGCGAAATCGCGCTCGAGCAGCGTTTCCATGACCTCGTTCCAGCGCTCGCTGCCCTGCCGCGCCGCCTGCCGCCAAAGGCGCCCGGCCTCGGCGAAGCGATGCTGCTCGTTCTGGTAGATATAGTCGTTCGGGTAGTGCTGCAAGCTTCTGTCGGTGAACAGCGCTTCGGGAAGGCCGTACCAGTGCTCCATCGAGCGCAGCCCCCATTGCGAGGTCGTCAGCACGTTGGCGTGCTTTACCGCGAGCTGGGCGTGGTGCATCGTCGAGTTGAGGCCGATCTTGTTCGCTTCGTCGAGGGCGGCGATCATGATGTTCTCGGGGGCGCCCATGAACTTGACCCCCGTCGCTCCCATTCGCTGGATTTCGCGGACCCGCTCCCTGGCCTGTTCCGGAGTGTCCAGCGGACCGGCTTCTGAGTCGTGAAAAAATGGGTACACCTCGAGCCGCGGGCCAGTGATCGCATTGCTCGCGAGCCGCGCGGCGACATCGACTTCCCAAGGCGTTCCGTGGTTGCCGCCAACGGTGCGGCCGCTGGTGATGCCGTGGGCCAGCCACAGCTCGAGGACGTACTCGG
>RKSA01000149.1 GCA_007571115.1 Gammaproteobacteria bacterium | reverse complement strand
TCGTCATGGGCAAGGATTCCTCCGGTATCGGTCTACCTAACTGAATTATATCGGAATATGGAATCCTTGTCCTCTTCACTCATGCAATATCCGGGCTAGGGAAAGCAGGAAAAACAGCGTATTCCCGCTTAACTCAATTTGGATGCGAATCTTGCCGGATCGCCTTGTTGCGCGCGTTGGGCTGCGTGATTGAGCTTGCGTAGCTGGCCGATCAGGCAATCGTGGAATAGCAGCGTCCATCCGTGGCGATGCATCAGAGGTCGACGCTGCCTTCGATTTCTTCGTCCGGATCCACTTGCCTCTCTTGACATTGCGCGTGTTCGAGCATGTTCTCGGCCAGATCTTCCGGAAGCGCCTGGACGTGTCGACCTGCTTGGATATCGCTCGCGAGCAAATCGAGGAACGCGCCGATGGCCGGATCTTCATGTTCGGTATCGGCACGGTTGACGATGATCCGTCCGTCCTCCTGGAGTTCAAATGTCACTTTGGCGCCGACACCGAGCCCTAACGCCTGGCGGATGGTCTTGGGCAGGGTGATCTGGCCCTTTGCCGTTATCGTCGAGACTTCGCGGATGACAGGCATGACAGACGCTCCCTCTTCACCCCCAATCGTATGGAGCTTGCCTTGGGGTGTCAAGCCGATGAGGCTGCCGAGGAGGGTGGGGAGATGAGGCTGTCGACGAAGGCGGAGAGTTGCGATTTGGACAAGGCGCCGACCTTGGTTCCGGCGACTTCGCCGTTGTTGAAGACGATCAGGGTCGGAATGCCGCGGATGCCATAGCGGGGCGCGGTTTGCGTGTTCGCGTCGACGTCGATCTTGCAGACTTTCAGCCTGCCCTGGTATTCATCGGCAAGCTCTTCGAGAACGGGAGCGATCATCTTGCACGGACCGCACCATTCGGCCCAGAAGTCGACGAGCACGGGGCCTTCCGCTTGCAATACGTCCTGTTCGAAACTGGCGTCGGATACGTACACGATATTGTCGCTCATGGAAACTCCCTCCTGTTGCGCTGCTGGGCCGACCGTGCGGGCACCGCTAATGATAAGGGCGGTTCGCCAGGATTCAAGTTCGCGCTGCGCCCTTCGCTGGCCTCGGCGAGGCGATCAGGCCTCGTTGAGCAGGCGCGCTGCGGCGAGCGCGAAGTAGCTGAGGATTGCGTCGGCGCCGGCGCGCTTGATGGCAAGCAGCGATTCGAGCATCGTCGCGTCGCCGTCGAGCCAGCCGTTGTTCGCGGCGGCCACGTGCATCGCGTATTCGCCGCTGACCTGGTAGGCGAAGGTCGGCACGCCGAACCGCTCCTTTGCGCGGCGCACGATGTCGAGATACGGCATTCCCGGCTTGACCATGATGATGTCGGCACCTTCGGCGAGATCGAGGGCGATCTCGTGCAATGCCTCGTCGCTGTTGGCCGGGTCCATCTGGTAGCCGTCCTTGCTGCCGCCTGCCAGGGCGCCGCTCGAGCCGATGGCGTCGCGAAACGGGCCGTAGTACGAAGACGCGTACTTGGCGGAATACGCGAGGATGCGGGTGTCGATGAAGCCTTCGGCTTCGAGGGCCGAGCGAATCGCGCCGATGCGGCCGTCCATCATGTCCGAAGGCGCGACGATGTCGGCGCCGGCCCGAGCCTGGGAAAGCGCCTGGCGCACCAGTGCCGAGACGGTTTCATCGTTGCGCACATTGCCGTGATCGTCGATGATGCCGTCCTGGCCGTGGGTCGTGTACGGATCGAGTGCGACATCGCAGATCACGCCAAGCTCGGGAAGATGCGACTTGAGTTCGGCCACGGCGCGTTGCACGAGGCCATCGGGGCTCCAGGCCTCGCGGCCATCGAGCGTCTTGCGCGGGGGATCGGTAGAAGGAAACAGCGCCAATGCCGGAATCCCCAGGGCTGCAGCGCTTGCGGCCTCCTGGAGCAATTCATCGATGCTGAGGCGGAAAATTCCCGGCATCGAGGCCACCGGCTGCCGCTCGCCAGCGCCTTCGACGAGGAAGACGGGGTAGATCAGGTCGTCGGGAGACAGGCGGTTTTCCCGCATGAGCAGACGGCTGAAAGCATCCCGCCTCATGCGCCTCATGCGCGTGGCTGGGAACCTGCGTTGCAGCGAAGCATTGGCCAACAGCGGCTTCCTCCTCTATAGTGGCCCCGCCGATGGGCGTCTCTGGCCACGGCGAATCGAAACATAACACAACGAGCCCCTCGACCGGCAGCGCCGGGGCGGTCGGGGCGGACGAAAAGGAACAAACATGGGCAAAGTGAGAGTGCTGCTCCTGCTGCTGTTGGCCGGCGCACTGGGCGCCTGGTTCGCCTTCGACCTTGAGCGCTACGCCAGCCTCGGGTTCGTGCAGTCGCAACTGGCCGCCTTGCAGGCGCTCAAGCAGGAACACTTCGCCTTGACCGCGCTCGTCTACTTCCTGGTGTATGTTGTCATGGCGGCGCTTTCGATTCCCGGCGCCTTGCTCATGACCTTGCTTGGCGGCGCCCTGTTCGGCGTGCTCTGGGGGACCGTGATCGTCTCGTTCGCGAGCAGCATCGGCGCCACGCTGGCTTTCGTCATCGCCCGCACCCTGCTGCTCGACTGGGTGCAAGGCCGTTATGGCAACCGGCTCGAACCGATCAACCGCGGCGTGCGCCGGGATGGCGGGTTCTATCTGTTCACGATCCGGATGGTGCCGCTGTTTCCCTATTTCCTCGTCAACCTGCTGATGTCGCTGACTCCGATCAGCTTGCGAGCGTTCTACATCGCAACGCAAAGCGGCATGTTGCTCGCCACTGCGGTGTTCGTCAACGCAGGCTCGGAGCTCGCGCGAATCACCTCGCTTGCGGGGCTGGTCAGCGGCCCGGCGCTGTTTTCCATCGCATTGGTGGGGGCGATGCCCTTGCTGGCGCGCCTTGTCGTTGGCGCCCTGCGGCGACGCAAGCTTCGGCGGCCAGGCAAGTTCGACGAGGCCGAGGTCAAGGCATGACCGGCAAGCTGATCACGATCGACGTGCTCCGCCACGGCGAGCCGGGAGGAGGCGACATCCTGCGCGGCAGGGTCAATCCCGAACTGACCGCGCGCGGCTGGCAGCAAATGCACGAGGCAGCGCAGCGGGCCGACGCCGACTGGCACGAGGTCATCAGCTCGCCGCTGCGGCGCTGCCGCGATTTCGCCGAGCATCTTGCACAAGGCCGCCGGCTTCCCTTGCGCATCGAGGAATCATGGCAGGAGCTCGATTATGGCGACTGGGACGGCCTGCCCATGGATGAATGGCGCAAGCGGTCGGCATCGCAATTTCGCAGCTTCCGCGAGGACATCACCGCCCTGGCGCCTCCCAATGGCGAGAATTTCATCGAGTTTCGCGATCGGGTGCTCGGCGCCTGGCAGGGTCTCGCCGAATTGCCTGAGAACAGCCATGTATTGCTTGTAACTCACGGTGGCGTCATGCGCGTGATCCTGCCGACGGTACTGGGAATCGCCCTGAACCGCAGCCTGCCCTTGAACATTCCGTTTGCCTGCCTGACCCGGGTCCTGCGCGAAGTTGATACAGGCCGCGAACGCGCCAGCGTGCTGTTCCACAACGCAGGACTGGGAAGCCAAAGCAGGGCGTCAGAGGCGGCAAGTCAACGGCAGGAAGCCGAAAGCGACGCGACAACAACAGCAGGCCCATGACGGACACTCAATAATCGAGCCCTTTTTGCGCCTGCACGCCGTGATTGAAAGCATGGCGAACGTCTTTCACCTCGCTGATCGTGTCGGCGATTTCCAGCAGCTCGCGGCTGGCGTTGCGGCCCGTGATGACGACGTGCTGCAACGGCGGCCTCCCGCGCAGCGCTTCGAGCACCTCGGCCTTGTCGAGATAGCCGTAGGTAAGCATGTACGTCAACTCGTCGAGGATGACGAGCTCGACGCTTGCATTCCGTAACAGCGCTCTAGCATTGGCCCAGGCAGATTTCGCGGCAGCGATGTCGGTTTCGCGGCTTTGCGTTTCCCAGGTGAAGCCGGTTCCCATGACGTGGAACTCAACCAGCGGATTGTCGGCAAACAGGCGTTGCTCGCCGCAATCCCAGGTTCCCTTGATGAATTGCACCACCGCGCAGCGCAGGCCATGGCCGACGCTACGGGCCAACATGCCAAAGGCCGAGGAGCTCTTGCCCTTGCCATTGCCGGTGAGGACGATCAGCAGGCCACGGCTCTCGGTGGCGGCGGCGATGCGCTTGTCGACATGCTCCTTCTTGCGCTGCATGGCGCGTTTGTGCCGCGCTGCGCGGGAATTGCCCTCAGCCATCGCTGCCTGCCTCGCCATGCTGTTGCCGTGATCCGCCACGCCCGATGTCGCTTCCGGCGAGCCTGGCGCTGATCGCGCTCGCGATTCCGCTCGCATCGAGCCCGACCTTGCGCAACATGTCGGGGGGCTTGCCGTGTTCGAGGAACGCATCGGGAAGGCCGAGATTGAGCAGCGGCTTCCGATACCCTTCCCGGCACAGCATCTCGTTGACCGCCGAGCCAGCGCCTGCCATGACGACGTTCTCCTCGACGGTGACGAGCAGCTCGTGGGAATCGGCTGCGGCACGGACCGTCGCCTCGTCGAGGGGCTTGACGAAGCGCATGTCGAATACCGTGGCGTCGCACTGCTCGGCCGCAGCCAGGGCAGGCGCAGTCATGCTGCCGAAAGCGAATATCGCGACCTCGCGGCCCTGGCGCCTTTGCACCGCCTTGCCGATGGGGACGGTGCGCCATTCGCCGCAGAGCGCCGCTCCTGGCCCCTTGCCGCGCGGGTAGCGCACCGCAGCAGGCCCTTGGTGCTGATACCCCGTGCAAAGCAGTAGCCGGGTTTCCTCTTCGTCGCTCGGCGCCATGACGACCAGATTGGGAACGCAACGCAGGTAGGCGAGATCGAAGCTGCCGGCGTGGGTGGGGCCGTCTTCGCCCACCAGGCCGGCGCGATCGATCGCGAACAGCACGTCGAGATTCTGCAGGGCGATGTCGTGGATCAACTGGTCGTAGGCGCGTTGCAGAAAAGTCGAATAGATCGCCACCACCGGCTTGAGCCCTTCGCAGGCGAGCCCGGCAGCGAAAGTGAGCGAGTGCTGCTCGGCGATCGCGACATCGTGAAAGCGCTCGGGAAACCGTTTCGAGAACTCGACCATTCCCGAGCCTTCGCCCATCGCCGGAGTGATCGCGACGAGCCGCTCGTCGCGCTCGGCGGCGGCACAGAGCCACTTGCCGAACACCTGGGAATGCGTCGGCGAGCTTTTTGCCGTGGCGGCCGCGGCTGTAGCTGCGGCTGCATCGGGCTGGCGCGTCTCGGCGACTGGGGCAATCTTGCCCATGGCGTGCATGCCGAAAGGGTCGTTTTCCGACTCGCTATAGCCCTTGCCCTTGCGCGTGACGACGTGCAGCAATTGCGGCCCCGCGAGGGTCTTGACGTTGTGCAGCACGTCGAGCAACTGGGAGAGGTTGTGACCATCGATGATGCCGATGTAGTTGAAGCCGAGCTGGTCGAACACGGTTCCCGGCGACAACATGCCTTTCATGTACTTTTCGGTCTGGTCGGCGGCGCGAAGCGCTTTCGGCGCCATGGCGAGCACCTTCCGGCTGCCGGCGCGGATGAAATTGTACGACTTGCTCCCCCAGAGCCGGCCGAAATAGTTGGAAAGCCCGCCGACGTTGTTCGAGATCGACATGTTGTTGTCGTTGAGGATGACGAGCACGTTCTCGTCGAGATGCGTCGAATGGTTCATCGCCTCGAAGGCCATCCCCGCAGTCATGGCGCCATCGCCGACCACCGCGACGATGTTGTGCTCGCCCCCGGTCATTCGGCGGCCAACCACCATCCCCAACGCGGCGCTGATGGCGGTGCTCGAATGGCCGACGCCAAAAGTGTCGTAATCGCTTTCGCTGCGGCTGGGAAACGCCGCGAGCCCGTCGGCCTGGCGCATCGTCGTCATGCGTTCCCGGCGACCGGTGAGAATCTTGTGCGGATACGCCTGATGGCCGACATCCCAGACGAGCCGGTCGACGGGAGTGTCGAAGACGTAGTGCAAGGCGATGGTCAATTCGACCACGCCGAGGCCTGCGCCGAGGTGGCCACCGGTCTTGCCGACGCAATAGAGCAGATAGGCCCGCAGCTCCCGGGCCAGTTCGGGCAGGCGATCAGGCGCCAGCTCGCGCAAGTCGGCCGGCGAGTCGATCGCATCGAGCAAGGGCGTTTCAGGCCTGGTCGCCGGTATTTCCTTCAACATGCTGGCAATAGCTTCCCACAGTCCCGCCAGCATACCGTATCGAAGGCCATGAATGCAGCCACCGGCAGGTCTTCCATGGAAGGGCTGAGTTCAATTGCCTCGCTCGATGATGTATGTGGCGAGATGGCGCAGGGGGGCGGCTTTTTCGTCGAATTCGGCGAGGGCGGCGATGGCTTGCTGCGCAAGTTCCCTGGCGCGGTTCCGGGCGGTTTCCAGCCCG
>RKSA01000024.1 GCA_007571115.1 Gammaproteobacteria bacterium | reverse complement strand
ATCCTGCACGTCGATTTCGGCCCCGAAGTCGGAACGCTCAAGTCGAGCGCCCAGATCACCGACCTGTACAGCCGCGAGGAGCTGCCCGGCCGGCAGGTGGTCGCGGTGACCAACTTCCCGCCGAAGCAGATCGGGCCGGTCATGTCCGAATGCCTTGTGACCGGCTTCTACCAGCCCGATGGCGCCGTGGTGCTGGCGATTCCGGAGCGCCCCGTACCGAACGGCGCCAAGCTTGGCTGATTGCCCCCGGAGGAGCTTCTCATGGCCGCAAAAATCGACTTTTACACGCACGCCAGGTCGCGAGGCCGCATCGTTCACTGGCTGCTCGAAGAGCTCGGCGAACCGTACCAGACGCATTGGCTCGAATACGGCGGCAGCATGAAGGATGCAGCTTTCCTGCGCATCAATCCTATGGGCAAGGTGCCGGCGCTGGTCTACGATGGCGCGATCGTGACCGAGTGCCCGGCGATTCTGACGTTTCTCGCCGCGATGTACCCCGGCAAGGGCCTGATTCCGGCAGGACCTGCCGCCTTGGCGAACTTCTACCGATGGATGTTTTTCGCCGCCGGCCCCGTCGAGCAGGCGACCACGGTCAAGGCGATGCAATGGACCGTCGCCGAAGAGCAAAAGCCCATGCTCGGTTTTGGCGATCTCGATGCCACCCTGGACGTCATCGAGATGGCCTTGGGCAGCGGCCCCTGGCTCTGCGGCGAACGCTTTAGCGCAGCCGATGTCTACATTGGCTCTCAAGTCAATTGGGGAATGCAGTTCGGCACGGTCGAGCCGCGGCCGGTCTTCGAGCAATACGCCAGCCGTTGCACGCGCCGCGCAGCCTGGAAGCGTGCCGAGTCGATCTGCAACAAGCGGCTCGCGGAAACGGCACAGGCTTGAAACGCGGCGCCGCTCGAAGCGGCATCGCGAGCCAGCTCCTGTCGCAGCGAGCAAACCAGCGAGGATTCAGCATGGACAGATTCGACCAGGACGGCCTCAGGCTGCCGATCAAGATCGACTCGACTTCGAACGGCGAGTTCGAGCCGGTGCCGATTTCCCCCGCGAACGAGCAAGCCAACCAGCTTGCGCTCGAACAGGCTGGCGAGCTGGCAAAGCGCAAGGGCCAGACTCGCCGCAGGTTTCTCGTCTCGGCCTGTGGCGCGGCGAGCACCCTGCTCGCGATCAACACCGCCAATTCCCACGCTGGCAAGCGCGGCGGCTTTTTCGAGCTGCGTTCGGCAAGCGCACTCGACGAAGCCTCGGCCCTCGCCGAAATCGGCGGCGACGAGTTCATCTTTGACGTGCAAGGCCACTACGTGAACCCCGAAGGCGACTGGCTGCGGCACCTGCCGCCGGGTTCGCGGCCATACTCGGGGCTGGCGAAGGCTTCCTGCGAACTCGCCGATGCCGGCGGCGACCGCGCCTATCTCGACTGCCTGGGCGAAAGCGAGTTCATCAAGGACGTCTTTCTCGACAGCGATACCGACATCATGGTGCTGTCCTTCGTTCCCTCGACCCGGGAAAACGAGCCCGTCACCATCGAGGATGCCGACCAGACGCGCCGCATCGTCGCCGAACTCGAGGGCAGCAAGCGGCTGATGATCCACGGTCGCGTCAATCCGAACCAGGATGGCGACCTCGAAGCGATGGACGAACTCGCCGAGAAATGGAACATCTCGGCTTTCAAGACCTACACGCAATACGGCCCTGGCGGCATCGGCTATTTCCTGCACGACGATGTCGGCGTCGCGATGATCGAACGCGCGCAACGGCTCGGCGTGCGCAACATCTGCATCCACAAGGGCCTGCCGTTCGGGCCGCGCTCCTACGAGCATAGCCAATGCTCCGACATCGGCATCGTCGCGAAGATGTTTCCCGACATGAATTTCCTCATCTACCACTCGGGTTTCGTCACCACCGTGCAGGAGCGGGAATTCGTCGATGGTGCCGGTCGCGACGGCATCGACACGCTGATCCAGTCGCTCATCGACAACGAGGTCGCTGCCAATTCCAACGTCTACGCCGAGCTTGGCAGCACCTGGCGCTACCTGATGCGCGACCCTGACAACGCCGCCCATGCCCTGGGCAAGTTGCTGCTCCATTGCGGCGAGGACAACGTGCTTTGGGGAACCGACTCGATCTGGTACGGCTCGCCCCAGGACCAGATCCAGGCTTTCCGCGCATTCCAGATCAGCGAGGAATTCCAGGAGCGCTTCGGCTACCCGGCGATCACCGACTCGATCCGGCGCAAGGTGTTCGGCTTGAACGCAGCAAAACCCTACGGCATCGACGAGCAAGAGATCCTTGCCCTGACCGCGCGCGACCGCGTCGCGGCCGAAAAGCTCGCCTACCTCGAAGACCCGCAACCGAGCTTCCTCACCCACGGCCCCAAAACCCGCCGCGAATTCCTCAACTTCCTGCAATGGAGCGAGCCCCAACCAACAAAGCCGACAAACCCCTAGCCCGAAATTTAGCTCCTGTTAGCCATTTGACTAAATTTATCAGATCCTGTAAATTTTCTCGCTCGGCTAGCAAGAGGCAGTTCAACAATGGGCGCATTCACAAATCCTTTCCGGCCAGGCGCCGGACATCAGCCCCCCTATCTTGCCGGTCGCCACCGGGAAACAGACCAGTTCAAGAAGTTGCTGCAACAGGAAACTATCCTGGAAAACCTCGTTTTGACCGGACTTCGCGGCGTTGGCAAGACGGTTCTGCTCGAATCGTTCAAGCCGGTCGCTTTGGAAGAGGGGTGGTTGTGGATTGGAATGGATATCAATGAATCTTCCAGTTTTTCGGAAGAAAACCTGGCGATTCGATTGTGTGCTGATCTTTCCGTTATCACCAAATCGATCAAGATCTCTTCGCAAACGAGATGGGAGCCAGGATTCACATCTCAAGAAAAAGTCGAAGATCAGTTCCTCAGTTTTGAGTTGCTACAACGTCTGTACCAAAAAACTCCAGGCCTGCCACTGGACAAGCTCAAGGCATTGCTGCAAACGTGCTGGGAAGTCCTGAATCGAAGCGAGCAATTCAAGGGGATTGTTTTTGCCTACGATGAGGCACAAAACCTGTCAGATCATTCCGAGCAAGGCCGGTATCCGCTCTCGCTGCTTTTGGACGCTTTTCAGTCGCTGCAAAAAATGGGGCTCCCCTTGATGCTGGCATTGTCTGGCCTGCCAACACTGTTCCCAAAACTTGTCGAATCTCGTACATTCTCGGAACGAATGTTCCGCATTGTATTCGTGGAAAGCTTGTCAGTGGAAGATAGCAGGGAAGCGATTCTCAAGCCGATAGAAGAAGCCGATGCCGTGAAATTGAGCGAGGAGTCCGTTGCGCAGATCATACACATGTCCAAAGGCTATCCATACTTCATTCAATACATCTGTCGAGAAGTCTATGACGCTTTCATGATTCGCTGGGACAAAGGAGAACAAGCATCGGTCCCCGTCGCGGAAATCGAGGAAAAGCTCGACACAGATTTTTTCGCCGGTCGTTGCGCAAGAACAACCGACAGGCAGCGCGAACTGCTTTCGGTGATAGCAGGCTTGCAAAATTGTGACGAGGAGTTCACCGTCCAGGAGATTGTCAAAAATTCACGCCAGCAATTGGAAAAACCCTTCAGTAGCAGCAGCCTCGTCAATCAGATGCTAGCAGCACTCGCCAAGCAAGGCCTCGTCTTCAAGAACAGACACGGAAAATACTCCTTCGCAGTCCCCCTCCTGGGAACCTACATCCGCCGCCAGCTTGCCCGGAAGTAGATGCTCCGCCATGCTAAAACTTTTCCAGGAAATTGTTCCTAGACAACAAAAATGAGCGTAATTTCGTGATATGGGTATGTTTTCTGTTTATTTTTATTGGTAACCGCGCCAGTATTTTTCGATGGTCCAAAGCCCGCCTTCCTGTGTAACGAATTTGATTGCATCTATAATTTTTTGGTACTCAGATGAAGTCAGTGATGACCAAGTGTATTTCCATATATTGTTATATTTTGCTATCCTGAATTCGGTAGTTTTCACTGGCATAAGGCTATGATTTTTTGCTATTTTACATAAAGATTTACTCAATTCTCTATCGAGAGGAGGATGAATTGCATTGCGTTTTTCTAAATTTATCCCGCTCAATTCATTCTGGGAATAGGAAAGAAATAGAGATTTTAGGTATACATTAATTAATTTTGCTGCGATGCCGTGAGTAAACTCGATGGGTTCTAAATTCTCATTAGATGATTTAATGACATTATCTCGCATTGTATTGTGCCATTCATCAAAATTATCAGGGTCTGGTAATCTATCCCATCCATTCGAAAGATCACTTAAACCAGAGTCACAAATTATCTGAGCGCCTTGCTCCACTTTGAAGCGAAAACCGGTAACGCTGGATGCTGTTGAAGCGCACCAAGCTGCGAAACGGTGTCTATGTTCACTTTCTGTATATTGCGTCATTATCTTCTCTCCCTCTATTGTGGCAGGCTGTCAAGTTGTAATTAGATACGCCTTTCCGCTGTTGCATGAAATCGCGCCCCCGAACTACTCAGAGCCGGGCTGGGTGATGGTTTTCCAGCGGTAGAAGGCCATGAACATTTCGTTCCAGCTTTGTTCGCCCCAATGCACCTCGATGTTCGGGTTGGGGTTGAATCGGTTCTGGGCCGAGTTGTCGAAGGCGCCGGTGGCGATGATCTGGGTGCCGGCTGGGACTCGCAGCGGCGTTTCGAGTTCGTGGCTCAATTGCCAGTCGAACGAATACGCCGGCACCGACAGGATCAGTTCTTCGCTGCCGTCAGGGTAGTGCGCCACGAAAGCCATTCGCTTGCCGCGGAAGTGCATGTGCGGCATCAGCGAGTGAATCTCGGCCTCTGCTGGAACGTGGGTCACGATCTGCATTTCGTGATCCCTGGCCTGGGCCGGGATGTTGATCGTGAAGGCATTGCCGACTCCGCCCGACATGCGTTCGCGCGGAATCTCGCCATCGTCGTGGAAGTAGATGGCGATCTCGGTGGCGTCGACGGTTTCCCTTCCCGAGGTCGTGTAATGCATTTGCAAGTGCAAGCTCGAACCTGCCTTGAGCAAGCCCCCGGTGCCTTCAGGGTTCAATGCAACGCGATTGCCGGGGGCATAGCTCGCGACAGAGCCCTGGTCGTAATCGCCGCCTCCGAGCAAGGCGCCTAGGTCGATATCGGGATTTTCGGCGAAAACCCGGTCGATGTCAGGCCGTTCTCCCGCAACCATCGCCGCGAAAATCTCGCTGCGGATCGCGACCGCGCGTTCCTCGGGCAAGCTGTTGATCGCTTCGACGAACAGGTCGCGGCCATGGCGGCGCCCTCCGGGAGGAATCACCGTGGTGATGATGTGATGCAGCACTCCCGGATCGCCCGGCGATACCTCCGAAGCGCGCACCCAATGGTCTTCGCTCAGGTCGAGGTCGATGGAGATGTTCCGGTAATCGATCACCCCTGTGGCGGGGACTGTCTGCGGAGGAATTTTCACGATCAGGTCGGGCTCGCCGAGCAATTTGGCCAAGCTCCATCGGCTGTCCGGCCATTCGATCCGTGCCAGCGGGTCGCCTGCGCTTTCGCTATCCGCACCGGAATCGATCCAGCGCACGAGCTTTTGCATTTCGGCGTCGGCGAGATTCATCTCGTTGCGCATCCTGTGGCCGACCTTGTTGTCGATCTGGCCAGGAGGCATGCGCCGAGTCAGCACGGCTTCGCGAATCATCGGCGACCAGCGCCTCACTGCGAGCTTGCTGTCCATCGCGAAGGGCGCGATCCCTCCCTGGCGATGGCACTCGGCGCAGTTCTCGGTGATGATCGGCGCGATGTCGTGTTCGTAGGAAAGCTCGCCATGGGATTGCAGGCTGGCGAAAGAGATTGCCGCACCATCGGTGGCGGTGGTGACGAGTTCGACACTATCGCCGGCCAGCACGCCGTCGAGCACCTGTACCAGAGAAGCGTCGGCTTCGCCGCGATAGAGAACCTCGAACGATGCCGGGTCGTAGACGACGGCCTGGTCAAGATGGGTCAGTCCGAGCAGTGCTGTGACGAGCTGCGTGTCGTCCATCAGGATGGGCAGGTCGATGCCTTCCTGATCGGCTGCGGCCTGCACCGCTTCGCGAGAGCTGTCGAGGCCGGGATTGATGAGCAGGAATGTCACCCCCTGCATTTCGTAGCGGGTGCGCAGCTCGCGCAGCGCAGCCAGCGCTTCGGCATCGCTCGCCTTGATCGACTGCGGCATGAGCACGATGGCCTGCTGGTCATCGTACCAGGCCATGTGGTGGAACAAGCCTGCATGGTCAATCAGCGCGAAATCGCCGACTCGCTCGCCTGCCCGAAGCGGGGCGCCAGCGAGCAGGCCGGCAAGAGCGATCAATGCCGCGAAGCGTTTCACGTCACCGCTCCTTTTTTCGGCCCTTGCGGCCCTTGCGGCCTTTGCAGCCCTGCGCCCCTTGCGAATGATGATTTCGGTCGAACTGGCATCGCTGTCACCCGCAATGAGTCTAGC
>RKSA01000168.1 GCA_007571115.1 Gammaproteobacteria bacterium | reverse complement strand
GCTCAGAACCACGCTCGGCGACTAGCCGACATCACGGCCCCAAGCCAGCGGCTGGTGGGGGAGGAGGATCGGGTTCGGAAGGGTCGGAAGGGCGTTTTTCGGGATTCATTCGTGCTTCCAGCCGATTTTGTCGCTTTGCGTAAACGAACGTTGCCACAAGTGCTGAGACTGCCATGATTATGGTGCCCAATCCTCGCTTGCGAGACATCGGGATCATATGACGACGGTTAACGGCAGCGGGCCATGGCATTGTAGAGGTCGTCGCCTACCGCGCACCAGTCGGCATGGATCGCCCGAGCATCCTGCTCGCTGTCTCCCTGTTGATCTGGTTGGTCAAGGGCACCACCCATGACGAATCTTCCCTCACAGTCGGCAGTCCGGTCAAGACCATGTGCTGTCAGGAGGAAAATTCCGCCTCACCATTCCAGCGAGGCGCGCAGGCCGAATTCGCTGGGGTCGTTGCTCAGGATGCGCAGGATGTAGTCGCCGGTGTTGAGCGTGGCCTGGGCGTAGCGCCCGTCGAGGACGTTGCGGCCGTATAGCGCGATTTGCCAGTTGGCATTGCGGGGCTGGTAGCTGAAATCGAGGTTGAGCAGCTCGCGCGCGGCGAGTTCGGAGTATGGCCTGGCATTTGCCGCTGGTTCGCCGTACATGAAGCCGCGCCAGGAATAGTCGGCGCGCAGCACGAAGTCGCCCTGGGCCGCTGGCAGCAGCCAGCGCGGACTGACCGAGGCCGTCCAGCGCGGGCTCAGTAGCGGCACGACTCCTGTGGCGTCGGGATTGGCTTCGAGCAGGCCGATTCGCGCATCGACGAGCAGGTGCGGCTGCAGTTCGACGGTGCTTTCCCATTCGACGCCGATATTGCGCTGGCTGACGATCACGTTGCGCGTGTCGAATCCCGCGCCGGTGGTGTCGCTGGCGGCCAGGGGCAGATTGTCGTAATCGGTGAGGAACAGCGCCACGCGCAATTGCACTCGCCGCCCCCAATTGCTTTCCAGGCCTCCTCCCAAGGCGCCCTTGAAGCCGATCTCGTAATTGGTGGCGGTGATATGGTCGCTGGCAGCGAAGCAGTTCGCTGCGGCCACATTGCCCGGCTGGGTCACGTCGATGAAATCGAACAGGCAATACGGCCTGGCCGGGAAGCGCCCGGCCTGGTAGCCGCTCGCGATGCTCGCGAACACGTTGGCCTGCTCGCGCAATTGCCACGTTGCCGACAGGTCCCAGTTCCATTCGCGCCAGTCGCGCCGGGCCGGGGCGTCGACGAAGTCGTTCAGCACGGCCCGGGCGTCTTTCCGGTCCCTGGTGTGGCGCAGGCCTGCCGAGGCTCGCAGCGCTGGCGTGAAGCGATAGCCGAGGCTCGCGTAGGCCGCGTCGCTTGCGCTTTCCTGGGAGACGCGAAAGGTGGTCGGGCCGCCGGCGAAGACTGCGTCCGGCTGGTGATTGAAGCCCTGTTCGCGGAATGCCCACAGCCCGGCGACGAAATCGAGCGCCTCGCGCTCGCCCGAGACCTGCAATTCGAGCGAAGTCTGTTCGGCTTCGCCGATTTCGGGGAACGACAGGAAATCGCGCAGGGCGCCATCGTCGTCGAGCCCGGCGCGATAGTCGGAACGCCGCCTGCTCGCGATGCTCTTGAAGGCGATGCCGGGCCCTGCCTGCCATTCGGCGCTCATCGACCAGCCCGAAGCGCTGTTCGATTTCTCGACGAGGTCGGCTTCGCCGGTGGAATTGTCGTAGGGATTGGCGCCGACGTCGGCGTTGCGCAGGCCGGCCTGGTAGAGCGAGCCATTGGGCAGCTCGTCGATCAAGGTCGTGTAGGGATTCATTCCGTGGCGGCCGCTCGTGCCATCGACCGCGAGCAATAGCGAGAGCGACTCTGTCGGCTGCCAGGCCAGCGCCAGCCGGCCGGAGCGGTCGCGCAGTTCGCCGACGCGATACGCGGCATCGGGCAAGTTGATGAAGTCGCCGATGCCGTCGCGCCGCTTGAAAGCGCCACTGAACGAGACCGCCAGGGTTTCGCCCAATGGCGCGTTGCCGTAGAGCGCGAGGCTGGCGCGTTCCCGGGTGCCGGCTTCGACGGCGAGCCGGGCTTCGGCCTGCTCGTGGGGCGAGCGAGTGATGATGTTGATCGCGCCACCGACCGAGTTGCGGCCGAGCAAGGTTCCCTGGGGGCCGCGCAGCACTTCGACCCGCTCGATGTTGGCGAGGCTCCAGTTCTGGCCGATCTGCCTGCCGAGATAGACGCCATCGACGTATACGCCAACTCCCGGATCGGTGAGGATGAGATGGTCCTGGATGCCGATGCCGCGCAGGATCGGATTGGCTGCTGCGGGATGCCCCGCCGAAAACGTGCTGACGTGCAGATTGGGAACGAACTTGCCCAGGTCGACGAGGTCGCGGATTCCGCCTCGCTCGATTTCCTCGGGAGCGAACACGCTCAGTGAGGTCGGCACCTCCTCGACCGACTGCTGCCGCCTGCGCGCGGTAACGATGATTTCCTCGATTTCGCTGGCTGCCGCCCCTGCCTCGGCTGGCGGTGCCTTGCCGGCCATGGCTGGCGCCACGCAGCAGCACAAGGCCATGAGCAAGCCGTTCGCCCAGCGCCTTGACAGCGGGTTCGAATCCGGTCGCTTTTCCAGGTTTCTGTTCATTGCATGTTCTCCTTGCTGCTATCGGTCATGGCGAGGTTTCGACTCGGCGGAAGGCGCCTGATCGGCCCAGCGGTCGACTCTGGCGACGATTCGATGGGACTGGTCGAGCACGAACATCCAGTCGGCCTGGTCAGGCAAGGTCGCGAGCGCGTGGTGCGTGAGCCTTTCGTAGTGCTCGATGAAACGGCGCAGTCGTGTCTCGTCCATGGTCGCTGACTCCGCCCCTGCAGTGCGCTCGCGCAATTTTTCCTCCTGTCGGCCGCGCCAGCGATAGACGCTGGCGAAATCGGGAACGCGCAGGAAAACCAGCCGGTCGAGCTTGGCGAAGATGCGTTGATGATACTCGCCAAGCCGGGCGTTGACCCAGCGTCGCCAGTCGCCGTCGGCATCCTCCTCGGCTTCGAGCGAATTGACCGGCACAGCGAGCTCGTCGGCGCCTTGCGGCGCCAGGCCGACAAACCAGCCTTCGAGCAGGATCAGGTCGGGCCGCCCGTGGCGCCAGGTCTTTGCCTGCACCCGGTCGTCGAGGGCCTTGTCGAAGATTGGCAGCTCGATCGAATCGCCTTTTTTCGCCATCGACAGCTTTTCCAGAGTCTCTTCGAGCAGCTCGAGCTCGTGGCTGCCAGGCACTCCCCGGGTGGCGAGCAGCGGATGCACGGCGGCGGCAAGCTCGAGCCTGCACTCGCGGCGCAGATAGAAATCGTCGATGGACAGGCTCGCGACGCGCAGCCCCTCGCTTGCCAGCAACTGCTTGAGCAAGGCTTGCAAGGTCGTTTTGCCGCTTCCCTGAGCGCCGCAAATGCCGATTCGCGCAGGAGTTTTGTGCTCGAGCGCGAGCCTGCGCAAGTTCTGCGCAAGGGGTGCGAACCAGCATTCGATGTGCTCGCGATATGCGCTGGGCAGGCCCTGCTCCGCAATGAAGTCGTCGATCGGATCGGGTGAAAGCTTTTTCTCGGTCATGCAGATCGTTCCAGTCGGGGCACGGTTTCGTGCAGCACAGCGGCGAAATTACCTTGTCGCTGCGTTCGGAACAACCGCCCTTGCCGACGCCGGCATGTGATAAGGTTGGGGGCCTGCAGTTCTACCCTGTCTTGCCAACGGTTCGAAGTTTCGATGCTCGGTTCTCTCTACTCGGATCGCCCGATCGCCGTGTCTCCGACCCTGGCCTCGTCGATCGGGCTGGAGAACGCGGTCATGGTCCACGTGTTGGCTGAGCTGCAATTCTTTCGCCCTGTCGAGCAGCTCGCGAACCGCCCCGGCCTCGATTTCGTGCTACTGGGCGAGGCCGATCTGGCACGTCATTTTCCATTCTGGAAGCTCGCCGACATCGAACGAATCCGCGCCCAACTGATCCAGCTCGACATGCTCGAATACGAACCCCACGCCGAGCACGACGGTTCGGCCTGGTATGCCCTGCAACGGCTCGACAGCCCGCCGCGCCGCACCAGCGCGGTGCGGCGGCGCAGAACCTCGACCGGGCCGATCCCCCCCGACTGGCAGCCCGACGAGGGGTGGATCAGCCAGTGCCGTCAGCATGACATCCCGGAAGATTTCATCAGGGCCCAGCGAGACCGCTTCGTGCTCATCTGGCAGGAGCGCGGCGAATCGCGCTTTTCCTGGGGCAACGAGTTTGTCCGCGAGGTGTTGCGGCGCTGGCGCGAGGAGCAGTCGGCCGCCGGCGCGAGGGAACGCTTCAGCGACATGGGTCGGCAATGGCAGCCCGACGCAGTCGCGGTCGAGATCCTGCTTCGCGACGGAGTCAATGACAATTTCATCAAGGACGCGATCCCCGAGTTCGTTCTGTACTGGACGGAGAAGGGGGTCATGCAAGATGCGTGGAATTCCAAGTTCATCGCCCACGTGCAGCGGCAATGGCTGCGACTGCGTTCGGCAGAATTGGACGGCAAGACGCCGCGCCCCCTCGCCGCCGACTGGAAACCCAACGCGGCCTGCCTCGAGATCCTGCAAATGGCGCGAATCGACGAGGGCTGGGCCTTGCAAGAGCTTGCCGAATTCGTGCTTTACTGGCGCGACACCGGAGAGGCCAGAGAATCCTGGAACATCATTTTTCTGCAACGCATGAAGCAGTTGTGGGCGCAACGCCTGAAAAGGCAGGAGCTGGAGGAAGCCAATGCACGACCTGAACTCGCTGGTGGAAGTGTCGAAGCGGACGATCAGGCCTGGCGCCAGCGCGTCAGCGACCGAAGCTGGGCCGAGTGAGCCAGGGCAGGAACCCCCGGCCAGGAAAGTCCCGGGCAAGAAACTCCAGGACCAAGAAAGCCCGGAGCGGGAAAATCCGCAACCCGAAAGGCCCGGGGCGAATGACCGGGGAGCGGGGCAACGCGCTGGCAGGCGCGACCAGATCGACGCGGTGGGCCAGATGTTCGCCGAGTTCGAAATCGCCTATCTCAACCAGTTTCGCAAGGCCTTTCCCAACCGCGCCGGGCTTGACCGGACCAAGAAGTACTGGCTCGGCCATCTGGCGCGTTTCAGCCCCGCGCAGATCGTTCGCGCCGGCGAGCATCTGGTCTCGACGAGCAAGTTCCTGCCAACGCTCGCCGACGTGATGAACGCCTGCCGCCAGGACATCGCGCTGTTCGGGCTGCCACCGGCACATCGCGCCTACGATGAAGCCTGCCTGGCGCCATCGCCCAAGGCTGGGCACGGCTGGTCCCATGCGGCGGTCTACCTGGCCGGCGCTGCTGCGGGCTGGGAGCTGCTGGCGAGGGAGCCGAAGTCGGCAAGCTATCCGCTGTTCGAATACCACTATCTTGCCCTGTGCCGGCAAGTCGTCGAAGGCGCCGAGCTGCGGATCGAGCGCCCGCCGCCGTTGCCGGAGTCGACCGATACCGAGCTCGATCGCGCCGAGCTGTGCAAGCGCCTGGGCGCACTGCGCAAGGAACTGGCCTTGTAGCGTTCCTCTGCCGCTTTCGCCGCTGCTGCATCGGGTATACTTTGCCCCCTCGCCCCATCTCCCAGGAATCACGAATGTTCAATCTCGACGACACCCTGGCCGCGAACGACCCTGCCGTGGCCGCAGCGATTCGCGCCGAAGAGAACCGGCAGGAAACGCACCTTGAACTGATCGCCTCGGAAAATCACGTCAGCTCCATGGTGCTCGAGGCGCAGGGCTCGGTGTTGACGAACAAGTATGCCGAGGGCTATCCGGGGCGGCGCTATTATGGCGGCTGCGAACACGTCGATGTGATCGAGAAGCTCGCGATCGATCGCGCCTGCGAGCTGTTCGGTGCCGATTACGCGAACGTCCAGCCGCATTCGGGTTCCCAGGCCAATGTCGCCGCCTATGGCGCCTTGATGCAGCCCGGCGACACCCTGCTCGGCATGAGCCTCGCCCACGGTGGCCATCTGACCCATGGCGCCTCGGTGAGCTTTTCCGGGAAGCTGTACAGCGCAGTGCAATACGGTCTCGATGAGGCGAGCGGCGAAATCGATTATCAGCAGGTCGCCGAGCTGGCACAGCAACATCGGCCCAAAGTGATCGTGGCGGGCTTCTCGGCGTATTCGCGAGTCGTCGACTGGCAGCGGTTCCGCGAAATCGCCGACGCAAGCGGCGCCTTCCTGTTCGTCGACATGGCCCATATCGCAGGACTCGTCGCCGCAGGCGTCTATCCAAGCCCGGTGCCCTGGGCCGACGTGGTCACGACGACGACGCACAAGACCCTGCGCGGCCCCCGTGGCGGCCTGATTCTGGCGAAATCGAACCCGGATCTCGAGAAGAAGCTCAATTTCAGCGTGTTTCCAGTCGGCCAGGGCGGGCCGTTGATGCACGTCATCGCTGCCAAGGCAGTCTGTTTCCAGGAAGCGATGAGCGAGGAATTCCGCGCGTATCAGCAACGGGTGCTCGACAATTCCCGGGCCATGGCCGGCACCTTCATCGAGCGAGGTTTCGACGTCGTTTCCAATGGCACCGACAACCATCTGTTCCTGCTTAGCCTGATCCGCCAGGGGATCACCGGCAAGGACGCCGATGCTGCGCTCGGCCGCGCCAACATCACGGTCAACAAGAACGCGGTGCCGAACGACCCCGAGTCGCCTTTCGTCACGAGCGGCTTGCGCATCGGCAGCCCTGCGGTGACCACCCGGGGCCTCGGCGAGGCCCAGGTTCGCGAACTCGCTGGCTGGATGTGCGACATTCTCGGAGACCTCGGCAACGAGGCCTTGATCGGCGAAGTCCGGGGCAAGGTGCTTGCCCTGTGCGAACGGTTCCCCGTGTACCGGCGGAGCGCCTGAACGGGGTCCGCGACGAATGCATTGTCCCTTTTGCGACGCGATAGACACGCGAGTGATCGATTCGCGGCTCGTGTCCGACGGCAACCAGGTGCGTCGCCGCCGCGAATGCATTACCTGCGAGGATCGCTTCACGACCTACGAAACCGCCGAGCTCGTCATGCCGCGAATCATCAAGACCGATGGTTCCCGGGAGCCATTCAACGAGGACAAGCTTCGTTCGGGCCTGCAAAAGGCGCTGGAAAAGCGGCCTGTGGGAGTTGACCTCGTGGAAGCCGCGATCGACCGCATCAAGGCGAAATTGCGCGCTGGCGGCGAGCGCGAGGTTCCTTCGAGGATGGTCGGCGAAGAGGTCATGAACGAGTTGCGTCACCTCGACGAAGTCGCTTTCGTGCGCTTTGCCTCGGTATATCGCAGTTTTCGCGATCTCGAGGAGTTTCGCCAGGAAATCGAACGCCTCTCGAAAGGCGGCTAGCCTCGGGCCAGCGTCCCGCCTTCCAGGTAGCGCCCATGCGGATTCTCAGCCAAGCCGACTGCGTCGGCGCCATGGCCGACTGGCCAGGTCACATGCACCGGGCTTTCGAGCTCGCCGGCAGCGTCCTGTCGTGTACGCCCAACCCGCGCGTCGGATGCGTCCTGACCCGGCGGGGCCATCGCGTTGCCGAAGCCTGGCACTCCGGCGCCGGAAGCGATCATGCCGAAGTCGCCGCCTTGGCCGTGGATGCCGCTGGCGGCGCTGGCGCCACGGCCTTCGTCACCCTCGAGCCCTGCTCGCACCAGGGCCGCACCGGGCCTTGCGTTGCAGCCCTGATCGATTCCCGAGTGAAGCAAGTCGTCATCGCCGATCTCGATCCGAATCCGCAGGTGTCCGGGGTGGCGAAGCTCGAGGCCGCTGGCATCGAAGTCTTCCAGCTCGCCGATTTCGCCGGGCAGGCCAGGGAACTCAATATCGGCTTCTTCACGCGAATGGAAAGCGGCCGCCCGTTCGTCCGTTGCAAGATCGCCATGAGTCTCGATGGCAGGTCGGCCCTGGCCAGTGGCGAGAGCCAGTGGATCACCTGCCCCCAGGCCCGGGCCGATGCCCAGTTGCTCCGCGCTGGCAGTTGCGCGATCGTCACCGGGGTCGGTACCGTCATCGCCGATGACCCCGCCTTGAACGTCCGCCCCGGGAACCTGGCCGGCGCGGCCCGGCAGCTCGTCGAGCAACGGCTTGCCACGGCCGGCCAGCCCCTGCGGGTCATTCTCGATAGCGCCTTGCGCACTCCGCCTAGCGCGAAAACCCTGGCCCTCGATGGCGCCGTGAAAATTTTTGCCTTGTCGACCGCAGCGGCCAAAGGCTTTCCGCAACAGGCCGAAGTGATCGCCGCGCCGGCCTGCGGGGAACGGGTCGAGCCGGGATTCGTGCTACACTGCCTCGCCTCCAGGTTTGGCTGCAACGAAGTGTTGCTGGAGGCGGGTCCGGCGCTTGCCGGCGCCTTGCTCGCAGCTCGCCTGGTTGACGAGTTCGTGGTCTACGTCGGTGCCCGCCTGCTCGGCAGCGATGCCTTGCCGGCGCTGCAGTTTCATGGCGCCGATTCTCTCGCGCAAAGCGTCGCGCTCGATATCGCCGATGTTCGTGGCATCGGCACCGGCCTGAAAGTCACCGCCCGGCCCAAGGCTCGACAAGGCCTGGATGAAGCTTGATCGAGGCGGGGGCAATGTTTAGCGGAATCGTCGAAGCCATGGGAACCTTGCTCGAACATGGTGCGGGCCCCGATGGTCATCGCTTGCGGATCGCTGCGGGGTTGCTCGAACTCGATGACGTGAAGATCGGCGACAGCATCGCCGTCAACGGCTGCTGCCTGACCGTGGTGGATCTCGCCAGCGACAGTTTCAGTGCCGATGTTTCCGCCGAAACCTTGCGCTGCACGACCTTGGGCGCCTTGCAGGCGGGGCAGCGGGTCAACCTGGAAAAGGCGGCGCGAATCGGCGACCGGCTCGGCGGCCATCTGGCGAGCGGCCACGTCGATGGCGTCGGCACGGTGCTGCGGCGTCGCGATGATGGTGGCAGCCTGCGCCTGACCTTGCGCGCACCGGAGTCATTGGCTCGCTACATCGCTCCCAAGGGCAGCATTTGCGTCGATGGCGCGAGCCTGACGGTGAACGAGGTTGCAGGCACCGATTTCGCTGTCAACATCATTCCGCATACCCGGGCCGGGACGGTCATCGGCCAGTATCGCGAAGGGCAGCAGGCCAATCTCGAAGTCGACCTGCTGGCGCGCTATCTCGAACGCCTGTTGCAATGCGGCGATGCAAGCCAGGCAAGAACGAACAGCCGACGAGCAACGGGCAAGCCGAACGAAAGCCAGGTGAAGAAAGCGAGTGAAACTTGACAGTGCCGCAGAACTGATCGAGGAGATCCGTCAAGGCAGGATGGTCGTCATCATGGACGACGAGGAACGCGAGAACGAGGGCGACCTCGTGCTCGCGGCGCAATGCGTTCGCGCCGAGGACATCAACTTCATGGCGGGCAAGGCCCGGGGCCTGATCTGCCTGACCCTGTCCCGGCAACGTTGCGACTTTCTCAAGCTGCCCCTGATGGTTGATGACCGGGGCAATGGCAATCGCGCGCGGCACAAGACCAGTTTCACGGTTTCCATCGAGGCCGCGAGCGGAGTCAGCACGGGCATTTCTGCCGCTGACCGGGCGCGCACCATCCAGGTCGCGGTCGCTGCCGATGCAAACGCCGAGGACATCGTTCAGCCCGGCCATGTCTTTCCGATCATGGCTCAGCCTGGCGGCGTGCTGCGGCGAGCCGGCCACACCGAAGCCGGCTGCGATCTGGCGCGGCTCGCGGGTTTCGCCCCGGCCGCAGTGATCGTCGAGATCATGAACGAGGACGGCAGCATGGCGCGCCGCAGCGACCTCGAGCAGTTCGCCAGCAAGCACCAACTGAAAATCGGCACCATTGCCGACCTCATCCATTACCGGCTCGCGAACGAGCACACCGTGACCCGGGAGGCAAGCAACCGCCTCGTCACGCGGCATGGCGAATTCACTGTGCATACCTATCGCGACTCGATCAGCGGCAGCGCCCATCTCGCCTTCACCCAGGGCAAGATTTCCCAGCATGAGCCGACCCTGGTGCGGGTGCATATCCCCAACACCCTGCGCGATGTCTGCGAGGTGTTCAGCAGCGACCGCACGAGCTGGTCCTTCAGCGACTCGCTCGAACGGATCAGCAAGGAGGGCAAGGGAGTCGCGGTGCTGCTGTCCGGGGACGACTACGGCCAGGGAATCGACCAGGCGATGGCCTCGGCATTGGCGCCGGGCCGCCGCGGCGCCGAGTTGCGCAGCGATCTGACGATCGGCACCGGCTCGCAGATCCTGCGCGACATCGGCGTTGGCAAGATGCGCCTGCTCAGCTATCCGGCGCGATTCAACGCGATTTCGGGCTTCGACCTTGAAGTGACCGAATTCGTCCGCTTCGATCAGAAACGCCAGGGCGGCGCGAGCTCATGAAAGACCTTGCCGTGCTCCAGGGAAGCGTCGAGCCGGGCGAGGCGCGTTTTGCCATCGCCATGAGCCGCTTCAACGGATTCATCGTCGAGCGGCTGCTCGATGGCGCCTTGCAGGCACTGCTGCGGCAAGGTGCCAACCGGGATAATGTCCGCATCGTGCAAGCCCCCGGCGCCTGGGAGTTGCCATTGGCGGCGCGGATGCTCGCACAGCGGCACGATGTCGACGCCGTGATCGCCCTCGGCGCGGTGATTCGCGGTGAAACCGCGCATTTCGAGCACGTCGCCGGCGAATGCATCCGAGGCCTCGGCCAAGTCATGAACGAGACTGGCAAGCCGGTCACGCTCGGCGTGCTGACCGTGGAAAGCGTCGAGCAAGCCGAAGCCCGCTCGTGCCCGAGCGACAACAAGGGTGCCGAAGCGGCCCTGGCAGCGCTCGAGATGGTCAGCCTGCAAGGCCGCATCGAAGCCTCATGAACGCTCACCTATCGCCCCGGCGCAAGGCGCGCCATCTCGCCTTGCAAGCGCTCTACCAATGGATCCTCTCGGAAAACGATCCCGACGAAATCGCCAGTCAGTTCCGTGACGATCCGCGTCGCGGCGTCGACTGGGACTATTTCGACCGGTTGTTTCCTGCCATCGCCAATGGCAAGGCCGAGCTGCAACGGCAACTCGAGCCGGCACTCGACGACAGAAAGCTCGATCCGGTCGAACAGGCGGCCTTGTGGCTCGGTGCCTTCGAGCTTGCCAGCGAGCCGGAAACTCCCTGGCGGGTCGTCATCCACGAAGCCGTCGAGCTTGCCAAGGTGTTCGGCGCCACCGATGGCCACAAGTACGTCAACGCCGTGCTCGACAAGATCGCGCCGCGCCTGCGCGATGACGCGGACCTGCCATCGCCATGATGGTCAAATCCCGCGAGCACGAGATCATTCGCCGCTGGTTCATGGCCCCCGGGCTGGCCTTGCAGCGCCCCGAGATCGAGCTCGGCAGCGGCGATGACGCTGCGGTCGTTCGCATCCCCCCAGGCAAGCGGCTCGTCGTTTCGACCGATGTGCTGACCGCAGGGCGACATTTCCCAGCAGACGCCGCCCCCGGCATGATCGCCCACCGGGCTCTTGCGACAAATCTCAGCGATCTCGCGGCGATGGCTGCCGAACCGCTCTGTTTCACCTTGGCATTGACCTTGCCCGAAGCCGACCCGGAGTGGCTGCGCGATTTCAGCGCTGGCCTTGCGCCGCTCGCCCAGCACTTCGATTGCCCGCTAGTCGGTGGTGACCTCGCCCGGGGGCCATTGCAAGCCGCGATCGGCATCCATGGCCTGTGCCCGGCCGCTGGCGCAGTTCGCCGCGATGGCGCCACGCCAGGGCAAAAGGTCTATCTGACTGGCTGGGCTGGCGACGGCGCGCTTGGCCTGGCAAGCCTCGGCATCGACGCTCCCGGCGTGCATCTGAATGTCGCAGCGGCGGATTTGCCGGAAAGTTGCCGGGAGCATTTCCACAACGCCTATTTCCGCCCCGAGCCGCGTGTCGCTTTCGCCCTCGCCGCAGCTCCCTTGCTCGCGAGCGCCATCGATGTTTCCGATGGCCTGCTCAGCGATGCTGGCCATCTCGCGGCAGCAAGCGGCGTGGGGATTGTCCTGCATCCCGAGCGATTGCCCTTTTCGCCAGCGGCCCGTCGCTGCGCGAGCCAGGCAACGCTCGTTCGCGCCGCATTGAGCGGCGGCGACGATTACGAACTGTGCCATACTGCCGATCCGGTCGATGAGGCTCGGCTCATGGCGATCGCCACCGATCTGGACGTGCCGCTGACGTGCATCGGCGAGGTCATCTCCGGCGAGGGAGTGCATTGCCCGGGCTTCGGGATCGAGCCGGAACTCGCCGGTTTCGACCATTTTGCCGCTTGAACCATGAATGACATCGCCCCCAAGCCTGCACCGCCAGCACCATCGTTCAGGCAAGTTCTGGCCAGCCCCGCGCTATTGCTTGGCTGCGGCTTCGGCAGCGGCCTTGCGCCGTGGGCGCCGGGAAGCGCCGCAAGCCTCGCCGCTGCTGCGGTCTGGCTGCTGGCGGCCGATTTGCCATCGCTGCTTGCGGCAGCATGGGTTTGCGCGGCAGCGCTCGGCGGCGTGTGGATCTGCGGCGCCGCCTCGGCGAGGCTTGGCGGTGGCGACCACCGCTGCATCGTCTGGGACGAGTTCGCCGGCTGCTGGATCGCCCTGGCGCTGGCGCCTTCCGGCTGGGGCTGGGCCTTGGCAGGGCTGGCGCTGTTCCGCGCCCTCGACATTCTCAAGCCCTGGCCCATCAAGTGGCTCGACCGCAACGTTGGCGGAGGCATCGGCATCATGCTCGATGATGTGGTTGCAGGTATAATGGCCGCGCTTTGCTTGCAAAGCGTCCATCTGCTTGCCTGAAAACGTGCCGGGCGACAGGCCGGGAGACAGGAATTGAGTGTTGAGTTTGTTGCCGCCGCGAGATTGCCGACTCGCTGGGGTGAATTCACGATCCACGGTTTCCGCGATCTCGAGGCCGACAAGGAACATGTCGCACTGGCCCTCGGTGACCTGACTCTCGACGAGGCCCTGCCTTGCCGCATCCATTCCGAATGCCTCACGGGCGACAGCATGTTCAGCCTGCGCTGCGATTGCGGCCCACAACTCGAGTTGGCGATGAAGCATATCGCCAGCGAGGGCCGCGGCCTGGTGCTCTATCTGCGTCAGGAAGGCCGCGGCATCGGCCTGCTCAACAAGCTGAAGGCCTATGCCTTGCAGGATTCGGGCGCCGACACCGTCGAGGCCAATGTGCAGCTCGGCTTCGAGCCGGACAGCAGGGAATACCGGATCTGCAAGCCCATGCTCGACCATTTCGCCGTGCGCAAGGTCAAGCTGCTGACGAACAATCCGGGCAAGGTGCAGGCCCTGCGCGACATGGGAATCGAGGTCAGCGAGGTCGTTCCGGTTCATACGGGCGCCAATCCGCACAACGAGAGCTACCTGCTCGTCAAGGCCGAGAAGCTCGGTCACTTGCGCCAGGTCCGAAGCTGAACGGTTTGCATGTCATGGAGCGATTCTCGTTTTTCCAGGCTGTTCCCGATCTCGCGCTAGCTTCTTCGCCACAGGAGGATTCGCGGTGTTGAGCATGACGGCTTTCTGCCGCAAGCAGGCCGAACTCGAAGCGGGCGACCTGACCTGGGAAATCCGCTCGGTGAACCACCGCTACCTGGAAACCTCGATTCGCCTGCCGGAGCGTTTCCGCAGCCTCGAACCGGCGATCCGCAAGGCCGTTCGCGCCAGGCTCAAGCGGGGCAAGATCGATTGCAGCCTGCGCTTTCGCGAATCGGCAACGGCAGCGAACGAGTTGCGTCTCAACCCCCAGGTGCTGGCGGCCCTCGGCAATGCCAGCGAACAGATTCACAATTCCTTCGGCGACTCGCTGCTGCCTTCGAGCCTGGAAATTCTCGCCTGGCCTGGAGTCTTGCAGGAGCAAAGCGTCGCTGGCGACGAACTCGAGCAGCAGGCGCTAGCGCTGTGTACCGAGGCTCTCGACGAACTGCTCGCGGGGCGCGCCCGGGAAGGCGCCGAAATCAAGACCGTCGTGCAGCAGCGGATCGGCTCGATACGGGCAACGCTGCAGCAGCTTCGCGAATCGCTGCCAGCGATGCTCGCCGGGCAGCGGCAATCGCTACTGAACAATATCGCATCCCTCGACGTCGAGCTCGATCGCTCGCGAATCGAGCAGGAAGTCGCATTGCTCGCGAGCAAGTCCGATATCGCCGAAGAGCTCGAACGGCTCGACGCTCATGTGTGCGAAGTGGCACGGCTCATCGACGCCGGCGAGCCTGCGGGGCGCGCGCTCGACTTTCTCATGCAGGAGCTGATGCGCGAAGCCAACACCATTTGCTCGAAGTCGGCGGCGATCGGGGTCACGCGCAAGGCCCTCGACTTGAAAGTGCTGATCGAGCAGATCCGCGAACAGGTGCAAAACATTGAATGATGCGACCGAAGCCGCAGAGCGTGGCAGTGCCGGGATTCCGGTGATCGTGTTCGCGGCGCTCGTGGTCGGTGCGCTCGCGGGAGTTGGCCCGGCGCTGCGCTACGTGCAATCGGGGCAGGTGCATCTGCTGCACATCGTCTTCAGCGTCTTCTTCGCGACCAATCTGCTGATCTGCTATTGGGAAGCCTGCCTATATCTCGCTCGCGACCGGGTGCAGCAGCGCGCGCAACACTGGCGCAAGCTGCACGACGAAACGGGCGCCTCGCCGGCCATGGCCTTCCTCTGGTGGAGGATTCCGCTGCGGCGGCTGCTTGCGCCGGCTTGCTGGGCCGATGCCTGGGCTGCCTACAGCCACTACGACCGTTCCTACCTCGAGCACGGCTCGTATGGCTTCAACGTCGATATCGCCAATGGCTTCACGAGCTGGATCCCGACCTTGATCCTGTACGTCGCGTACAGCACGGGCTTGCTGCCCGCAGTGATCGCGGGCATCATCGGCGTGATGATCTTCTGGCAATGGGTCTACGTGACCAGCTTGTACTGCATCAGCTTCCGCGTCGCAGGCCGCCAGGAGCTGATTCGCCCCCGGGACATGTGGCTCTACGTCTGGGGGCTGAATTTCATCTGGATTGGAGTCCCTCTGCTCGGTCTGGCGGTTTCGATCCGCCTGATTCTCGATGGTGGCTACCAGGTGTTGGGGTTCTGAGTTTCCGCTTTTCGCAAACAGGAGAAAATCATGCGCATCTTGTTGTTCCTACTGGTCAATTTTTCCGTGTTGCTGCTCATCAGCATCACCTTTCGGGTATTTGGCCTGGAAGAGGCCTTGAGTGGCGGCCTTGGCCTGGAAATGAACACCTTGCTCATCATTTCGGCGCTGTTCGGTTTCGGTGGAGCGTTCATTTCGCTGGCCCTGTCGAAATGGATGGCGAAACGCTCGATGCGCGTGCAAGTCATCACGACGCCGGCAACGCAGCAGGAGCGCTGGCTGCTGCAAACCGTCGAACGCCAGGCGCAGCGCGCCGGCATCGGCACTCCCGAAGTGGGGATTTTCCCTTCGGATGTTGTCAATGCCTTCGCCACCGGAATGAAGCGCAACAATGCCCTCGTCGCGGTCAGCAGCGGCTTGCTGCGCAAGATGACCCCCGAAGAGGCCGAAGCCGTGCTCGGCCACGAGGTTGCCCACGTCGCCAATGGCGACATGGTCACGATGGGGCTGTTGCAGGGCGTGTTGAACACCTTCGTCATTTTCCTCTCGCGAATCATCGGCATGTTCGTCGATCGCGTCGTGTTCAAGAACGAACGGGGCTACGGAATCGGCTATTTCCTCGTTTCCATCGTTGCCCAGATCGTGCTGTCGGTGTTCGCGACGATCATCGTCATGTGGTTCAGCCGCCGCCGCGAGTTTCGCGCCGACATCGGCGGCGCCAAGCTCGCCGGGAGGCAGAAGATGATCGCCGCCTTGCAGCGCCTGCAACAGAACGAGGCCGAAGACCTGCCAGGCGGGCTTGCGGCGTTCGGCATCAATGGCGGCCGCCCGACGGGCCTGCGCGCCCTGTTCATGTCGCATCCGCCGTTGCAGGACCGGATCGCCGCCTTGCAAAAGCCCGGCGTCCTGTAAGCCGCGCCGCGCGCAATCCCGCAATGGCAACCGGCGCACTGTACATCGTCACTGCACCCTCGGGCGCAGGCAAGACCAGCCTGGTGCGGAAGCTCGTCGAGCACGACGAATCGCTGCGCATTTCGGTGTCCCACACGACGCGACCGAAACGTCAGGGCGAGCGCGACGGCATCGACTACTTCTTCGTCGGCCAGGGCGATTTCCAGCGCAAGCTCGAACAGAACGCCTTCCTCGAGCACGCCGAAGTCTACGGCCATCGCTACGGCACTTCGCGGGCCTGGGTCGAGCAGCAGCGCGAGCAGGGGCTCGACGTGATCCTCGAAATCGACTGGCAAGGCGCCGACCGGGTACGCGAGCTCGACCCAGGCGCCTGCTCGATCTTCATCCTGCCGCCCTCGGTCGAAACCCTGCGCAAGCGCCTCGAGGCCCGCGCCCTCGACGCAGCGAGCACCATCGAGCGGCGCATGGGCCAGGCACAACGCGAAATCGGCCAAAGCGCCAAAGCCGACTACCTCGTCATCAACGACGACTTCGCCACCGCCCTCGCCGACATCCAGGCAATCATCCGCGCCCGCCGCCTACGCCGCCAACCCCAACTCGCGCGCCACCCAGAACTGTTC
>RKSA01000147.1 GCA_007571115.1 Gammaproteobacteria bacterium | reverse complement strand
GCGGTCTTGCCGGTGGCGTGCGGCAGCGCCTGGATGGAATTGCGTCAAGGTGTGCCAGGCATCGAAGGCGCTGCACTGGCCTTGCCATTTGGCATAATCGGCGCCACAGTCGCTGCAGACAAAGGCCGTTTTCGCTTTCGCTGCCTTTTTCATTTTTGCCATTTTTGCCATTTTTGTCGTTCCTGTCGTTGCCGCGATTTTCCCATGCGCAATCCCTCAGAGGTGGACCTTGGTCACCCGCGCGGTAACGCGGACAAACAGCTCGTAGGCGATGGTGCCAGCATGGGCGGCCACTTCGTCAGCGTCAAGACCGTCGCCCCAGAGCGTCACTTCGCTCCCCGGGCCCACGTCTTCAAGCTCGCCGAGATCGACAGTAATCATGTCCATCGAGACCCGGCCGATCAGCTTGCAGCGAACCCGGCGAGCGCCGCTGGCAACGAGCACTGGCGTGCCTTGTGCCGCAGAGCGCGGATAGCCGTCGGCGTAGCCGATCGAAACCACCCCCATGCGCGTGTCGCGGGGGAAGCGCCAGGCAGCGCCATAGCCGACCGCTTCGCCGGCCTTGACCTCGCGCACGGCAAGCAGGCGCGAACGCAAGGTCATCACCGGTCGCAATCCGAGTTCGGCAGCCGAGCGGCCAGCGAGCGACGAGCTGCCATAGAGCATGACGCCAGGGCGCACGTATTCGCAATGCGACTCGGGCAGGCAAAAGATTCCGGCCGAGGACGCCATGCTCGCCGGCACGGACGCGCCGAGCTCGGCGGCAAGACTCGCTCGCAGGTGCCCGAACGAGGCCAACTGCGCGCGGGTAAACTCCGCCGACTGCGGCTCGTCGAGCTCGTCGGCCCAGGCGAGGTGCGACATCAGGCGGACCTCGATCTGCTCGCGCCTGCCGAGTTCGCAGCCGGCCGCAAGACAGGCATCGGCAGACAGGCCAAGCCGGTTCATTCCGGTGTTCAGTTTCAGCCACGCGACCAGGCGCTGCCCAGGCTCGATTCGGCTATCGCGCAAAAGCCGTAGCTGGCTCGCATCGTGCAGCACGGGCTGCAAGCCGAGCTGGCAACAGGTGCGCAATTCGTGCTGGTCGCGAAATCCCGAAAGGCACTGGATCGGCAAATCGGGCTCGGCCTTGCGCAGACCCAAGGCCTCGTCCATGGTCGCCACGGCGAAGCCGCTGGTGGCGGTTTTCGCGCTGCGCAAGGCCGCCGCGCACGGAACCACGCCATGGCCATAGGCATCGGCCTTGACCACGGCGATGATTTGCGCGGCAGGGCAAAGTTCGCGGACCCGGCTCAGGTTGTGCCGCAAGGCGGCAAGATCGATATTGGCCCAGGCCCGTTCCATGATTTGCCGGCGCTGCGATCAGGCGGGGCCGCCGCCCATGTGTTCGTAGGAATCATCGCGCTTGGCAGCATTCTCGAAGCGCGTGAACTTGTTGATGAAGCTCAACGGAACCATGCCGATTTCGCCATTGCGATGCTTGCTGATGATGAGCTCGGCGACGCCTTTCTTGTCATCCGGGGTGTCTTCCTTCTTGTACACCTCTTCGCGGTAGAGAAACAGGATCAGGTCGGCGTCCTGCTCGATGGCGCCCGACTCGCGCAGATCCGACATGATCGGCCGCTTGTTCGGCCGGTTCTCCAGGCCGCGGTTCAACTGCGACAAGGCCATGACCGGGCATTCGAACTCCCGCGCCATCAGTTTCATCGACCGGGAGATTTCCGAAATCTCGGCGACGCGACCGTCCCGCGCGTCTGGCAGGCTCATGAGTTGCAGGTAGTCGACCACAATCAGGCCAAGGCGGCTGCCCTGCTGCTGGCAGAGCCGCCGCGCCCGGGCGCGCATGTCGATGGGGGTCAGGCCGGAACTGTCGTCGATGGACAGCAGCTTGCCCTGCAACTGGCTGAGGGTCTTCTTGAATTTCGGCCACTGCTGCTTGGTCAGCTTGCCGGTGCGCAGGTGCGAATGCTCGATGCGACCGACCGACGAGATCATTCGCATGACCAGGCTTTGGGCAGGCATTTCGAGGCTGAACACGAGCACCGGCAGCTCCTGGTGCAGGATCGCGTGTTCCACGGCATTCATCGCGAAAGCGGTCTTGCCCATCGACGGCCTTCCGGCAACGACGATCAGATCGGACTTCTGCCAGCCTGAAGTCTTCTGGTCGAGGTCGATGAAACCGCTTGGCAGGCCGGTATGCTCGGCGCCTGACCGTGCCAGTTCCTCGATGTGATCGACCGTAGCCCTGAGTAAGGGGTCGAGGGCTTCCGGGCCGGTATCCTTGGGCCGCTCGTCGGCGATTTGGAAAATCCGCCGCTCGGCGCGCTCGAGGATTTTCTTGATCGGCTCGCCTTCGGTGTGATGGCAGTTGTCGATGATCTTGTTGCTGGCGCTGATCAACTTGCGCAGCACCGCACGCTCGCGAACGAGCTCGGCATAGTGGCGCAGATTGGCGGTTCCCCGGGCGTTTTCGGCGAGGTCACCGAGATAGTCGGCGCCGCCGGCCAATTCGAGTTTTTCCAGCGCCAGCAACTGGTCGGCCAGGGTAAGCACGTCGATGGGCTTGCCTTCGCTGGCCTGCACGAACATGGCTTCGTAGATGAGCCGGTGCTCGGGGAAGTAGAAATCCTCGGCTTGCAGCACGTCGGCGGCTTCGTGCCAGCCTTCGCCGTCGAGCATCAGGCCGCCAAGCACTGCCTGTTCCGCGTCCCGGGAATGGGGCGGAACATGGAGCTGGCGTTGCCCGGAGTCGTCCTCGGGGCCTGGGAACTGCTGTGCTGCGATCACCACCGATGACAATTCCGAAGGGTCCGGCTATTCTCGTTCGGCATCCTCGGCATCGTCCGCCTCGTCCTGTTCCTCGGCCTCATCGATCGCGGCCGGAGCGTTGCGGTTGATGACCGAAAGCGCAAAACTCGCGGTGACCTCGTGGCCGAAGTCGACGCTGACTTCGTAGTCGCCGCACTGGCGGATCGAGCCCCCGGGAAGCAGCACCTCGGACTTGAGCAAGTCGCTGCCGGCCTTCTCGTTGGCGGCCTCGGCGACCTCCCGGGACGAGACCGAGCCGAACAGGCGGCCTTCGTCGCTGGCGTTGACTTCGATCGCGAGGCTCAGCGCGGCGAGTTTCGCTGCCCGGGCCTGGGCATGGGCGATCTTTTCGTCATGGGCAGCGAGCAGTTCGGCACGGCGCTGCTCGAAGTCCTCGAGGTTCGCCCGGGTGGCACGGACGGCCTTGCCCGTGGGGAACAGGAAGTTCCGGGCATACCCCGACTTGACCTTTACCGCGTCGCCAATGTCGCCAAGCTTGGCGATCTTTTCCAACAGGATCACATTCATCGCAAATTCCTCGATTCGAACGGTTCGGTTCAACCGCCACGCGGCAGGCGACCGCGAAAGTCACACCAACTGTCGATCATCGCCAGCACGATCAACAGGTACATCATGGCCGGAAAAACCAGCAGCACGTATGTCGCCACCAACCATAGCACCGACGCTTGCTTCCATGCGACCAGGGCATGGGCGAGCGCCAGCCCGGCGAACAGGAACGGCGCGGCGAGATAGAACGTCCATGCCGTGGGCAGACCCTCGACAAGGTTGACCAGCAAGATCAGGCCGACCAGGGGCAATGCCGCATTGCGGCTGATTCGCAAGGCGTGGAACTCCTCGCGAAACCCGCCGGGATTGTACAGCCTCGCTTGCATCGACCTGCCGAGCATCAGCAAGATCACCGACAATGTCATGTAGAACGCTGCCGTCGCGGTGGGCATCAAGCGCCGCAGCTCGCCTAGCGGAACAGCTTCCACGTTGCTTCTCTGGAAATAGAGCTGCAACTGCTCGAACATCAGGTCCAGCACTGTCGGCTGAACGCGCAGATAGATCTCGAACGCCGCGCCGATTCCCATTGCCACGAGCAGCACGGCTTGCCAGGACTCGGTGGAGCGCAATGCGCCAGCGAGCGAGAAGACGCCAAACAGCACCAGCAGCGGGAACACGTCGCCGAAAAAAACCAGCCAGAAGCCGGCCGGCAACATCGCCCAAAGCAATAGCAGCGACCCGGCGGTCATTCCCTTGCGCAAGCTGACCAGCGCCACAAGGGCGGGTGCCAGCAGGTTCGCCACTGGCGGCAGGCCGAGCAGGACCGTCGCCAGGATCCCCTGCCTGCGTCCCGCCATGACGAATTCGGCAAGGCCGCGCAACATTTGGCTTGCTACCCTTGGTGGCTGTCCGTGTAGGGAATCAGCGCGAGGTATCGCGCGCGCTTGACCGCCGTCGCCAACTGGCGCTGATAGCGAGCCTTGGTTCCGGTGATCCGGCTGGGAATGATTTTCCCCGTTTCGGAGACATACGCTTTCAAGGTTTCCAGATCCTTGTAATCGATCTCCTTGACGCCTTCGGCGGTGAACTTGCAAAATTTGCGCCGCCTGAAATATCGACTCATTCTGTTGATTCCTGCTGTTGATTCCTGCGTGTTGATTTCTGCCTGGTGACCTGTTGGGGAAGCCGCTCGATCATTTCCTGGCTTCGTCATCGACCGGTTCCGCTGGGGCTTGCTCCTGCTCCTCGGCGGGCTCGGGAGAGTCCTCGGCTTCAGCCGCCTCAGCTTCCTGCTCGACGGGTTCTGGCGAATCTTCCGCCTCCGTCGCCTGGGGCGCCTGTTCGGCTGCCTCGACCGAATCTTCGGCTTCCGCAGGCGCCGCTTGCTGATTTTCGGATTCGCTATCCGGCTCGTCCTGCGGCTTTGGCTCGGCTTCTTGCGCTTGCTCTTGCGCTATCTCTTGCTCTTGCACTGCCTCTTGCTCTTGCACTGCCTCTTGCACTGCCTCTTGCGCCGTCTCTTGCTCTTTTTTCGCTGCTTCCCTGGCTTCCTGGGCCGCGATCTCGCGCTCTCGCAGCTTGCGCCGCTGTTCGGCCCGCACCTTGCGCTCGCGGGACTCGCGCTCGCCCTTGAGGATCAGCGACTCCTCGGTGATCGCTTCGCTCCGCTTGATGAACAGGTCGCGAATCACCGCGTCGTTGTAGCGGAACAGGGTGGTCAGCTCGTCGAGGGCTTCCTGGCCGCACTCGAAATTCATCAGGATGTAGTGCGCCTTGTGGATCTTGTTGATCGGATAGGCCAACTGCCGTCGCCCCCAATCCTCGCTGCGATGGATCTTGCCGCCGCTGTCGGTGATGAGCTGGCTGTAACGCTCGACCATGCCGGGCACTTGCCCCGACTGGTCGGGATGCACCAGGAACACGACTTCGTAATGTCTCATTGAGACTCCTCTCGGTTCGGGCCTTCCGACTGGCGGGTGCCGCCGCAGTAAGGCAAGGAGTTGATTCGTGGCGCGAAGCCCTGCTTCACGCAAGAGGAGCGATTCTAGTGAAAGCGCTGCCCCGTTGCAAGCGCTTATGTTGAACCAGCACCTTGCCGCCAGCCTTCAAAAAGGTTGCCATGTTTGGCCAAGTCTTCGCGATTGGCATCGGCAGCCGCTTTCTTCCCCGGTTTGGCCGCCACCAACCCCTCGCCAACGTCCGATGAAGCGGCGCAGTATGCATCACCCCAACATGACCGGCTTCGCCCAGTTCCCAGCTTCACAGGAATATGCCTATGCGACAGTGGAATTGTCCACATGGGCCGGACTACAATTGTCATGTGATCAAAGTCGTCGAAAGTGCTTCCTTCAAGCGCTGGTGCCGCAACTTGCGCGATCAGGGGGGAAGGGCCCGAATCAACGCCCGGCTGCGGAGCCTGTCGCTCAGTCAAGCCGGTGACATCAAGCTGGTGGGCGGCGGAGTGTACGAGATGCGGATTCATTACGGCCCCGGCTACCGTGTGTATTTTCTCCGCGAAGCTGGGGTGGCTGTGTTGCTGTGCGGTGGCAACAAGGACAGCCAGAAACGTGATATCGAACATGCTGGGCGACTGGCGAGAGACTGGAGGCGGAGATGAGCGAGACCTTCACCCGGTGGGATGCCGTGGAATACCTGCAAACGCCGGAAGATGCACGCTTGTATCTGGAAGCGTGCGCGGATGAGGATCCGGGCGATGGCAGCCTGATTCGCGCCGCGCTAAGCGACATTGCCCGTTCTGGCAACATGAACCGGTTGGCAGTCGAGACCGGAATGAGCCGCGAGGGGCTCCGCGAGGCGCTTTCGGAAACCGGCGACCCTGCCTTTGCCACGGTGACACGAATCGCTCGCGCACTGGGCATGAAAGTGCGGATCACCGCGTAGCGGCGATCCGATGCCAAAGCGAGTCCGAACGGACGGCATGGACGACCTGTGGCCTGGGCATCCCAAGGCGGGTTGTCCGGTGGCACTGGCTGAGAGAGACCGAACGCCTATTCCCGAGTGATGCACGGACGGACATCCAGTTTCAAACTCACCCCGGCATTGGAAAATACTGCGCTGGAGCAGGCTTGCGCGGTCTCGCGCTCCTGCCGTGGCGATGTCAGGCCTGGGTGCTGCGTTGCCGCACCGCTTCGAACAGGCAAATGCCGGCGGCGACCGAAACGTTGAGGCTCGACAATTCGCCGGCCATGGGAATCGC
>RKSA01000256.1 GCA_007571115.1 Gammaproteobacteria bacterium | reverse complement strand
ACTGACCAGCCTTGGAACTGTACACCAGAGCAGCGACGCGGACAAGAAATTTCGACCTCTTTCGCATCGCTGCAAGCTATAATGCGATCTATTGTGCCTGATGGGCTGTTTGCGGGCCTGGGTGGAGTTTGCGATGATTTTCAAAGGAACGGCCTTGCAAGTCGACCGGACGCCGGGGGGCTTTGCCCAGCTTGACTTCAATCTGCCCAGCTCCTCGGTGAACAAGCTTGATCGCGCGACCCTCGAGGAACTGCGCCAGGCGATCGGGGAAGTCGCGCGGTCCGGCGTTGCCGGACTGGTGTTGACGAGTTCCAAGCCGGCCTTCATCGTTGGCGCTGACATCGGCGAATTTCCCAGGCTGTTCCAGGACAATGGCGAGCAGTTGCAGCTCTGGATCGAACAGGCGAATGCCTTGTTCAATGCCATCGAGGATCTGCCGTTTCCCACCGTGACCGCGCTTGACGGAATCGCTCTCGGAGGCGGCTGCGAGCTGGCGGTGGCGACCGATTTCCGCATCGCCACCGAACGCGCCATCGTCGGATTTCCCGAAGTCAAGCTCGGCATCGTTCCCGGCTTTGGCGGAACCGTGCGGCTGCCGCGGCTGATCGGTGCCGACAATGCCAACGAATGGATCGCCACGGGCAAGCACGTTCGCGCCGACCAGGCGTTCCGCGTCGGCGCTATCGACGCCATCGTCGCGCGGGAGCGCCTGCTCGCGGGTGCCGGAAAGCTCATCGACCAGGCCAACGAAGGCAAGCTCGACTATCGCGGCATCAGGCGGCGCAAGGTCTCGCCATTGCAATTGTCGCCGGTGGAGCTGCAAGTCGCCTTCGATACCGCCAGGGCCAAGGTCGAAGCCGAGGCAGGACCGCACTATCCGGCGCCGCGAGCTGCCGTCGAGCTGATGCACGAGGCGGCGGCAATGGAACGCGGCGCTGCCTTGCAGCTCGAGCGCCGCGTTTTCCTGCAGCTTGCCGCTGGCGAGGTCTGCCGCAATCTCGTGCAGATGTTCCTCAGCGAGCAGGCCCTCGCGCGCAAAGCGAAAAAGCTGCTTCCCGACGCTGCCAAGGTGCATTCGGCTGCGGTGCTCGGCGCCGGCATCATGGGGGGAGGGATCGCCTTCCAGTCGGCGCTCAAGGGTGTTCCCGTCGTCATGAAGGATATCGCCGGGCAGGGCCTCGAGCTCGGCATGGGAGAAGTTCGCAAGCAGCTCGACAAACGCCTGCGCAAGGGGCGAATCGACGCCGCGACGATGGTCGAAGTGCTCGGGCGGATCAAGCCGACCCTCGACGACGGGCAGATCGGCGAGCCCGACATCGTCGTCGAGGCCGTGGTCGAGAACCTCGATGTCAAGCGCGAACTGCTCGCCGGGCTCGAACGGTCGCTTGCCGAAAACACGGTCATCACGAGCAACACCTCGACGATCTCGATCAACGCGCTCGCTGGCGCCTTGCAGAGGCCGGAAAACTTCTGCGGCATGCATTTCTTCAACCCGGTTCCGGTCATGCCCCTCGTCGAAGTCATCCGCGGCGCGGCGAGCAGCGACGCTGCCGTGGCGACCACGGTCGGCTACGCCAAGGCACTGGGCAAGACGCCGATCGTCGTCCGCGACTGCCCGGGATTTCTCGTCAATCGAATCCTGTTTCCGTATTTCAGCGCTTTTGTCTCTCTGCTTCGCGATGGCGCCGAGCTTGCGCGAATCGATCAGGTCATGGAGCGTTTCGGCTGGCCCATGGGCCCGGCGTTGCTGCTCGACGTGATCGGCATCGATACCGCCGTGCATTGCCAGAAAGTGCTCGGCGAAGGCTATTCGCGAATGGCCTCGGGCGACGAGAACGCTCTCGACCTGCTGTATCGCCAAGGCGCCCTCGGGCAGAAAAGCGGCCTCGGCTTCTATCGCCACGAAACCGGCAAGAACGGCAAGCGAGTCAAGCTGCCCCGCACCGACCTCGAAACCGTGATTGCTCCGGCTCGCGCCGGCAACAAGAAGTTCGACGATCAGGAAATCCGCGACCGCATGATGGTCGCGATGTGCCTGGAGGCGGTTCGCTGCCTCGAGGACGGCATCGTTTCTAGCGCCGTCGAAGTCGATATGGGGCTCGTTCTCGGGCTCGGCTTTCCGGCTTTTCGCGGCGGCGCCTTGCGCCATGTCGACAATTACGGGCTCGATCGCTTCTGCGCCCTGGCCGACCGCTACGAGGATCTCGGCAGCCTGTACTATCCGCCCGGAAGCATGCGCGCCATGGCTGCGGCCGACGAGACTTTCTATCAAGCGTATCAGGCAGATCAGGCAACAAAGAGGACAGGCCCATGACAGATCCAGCCAGAGACGCGGTCATCGTCGATGCGGTTCGCACGCCGATGGCGCGTTCGAAGAACGGCGCTTTTCGTCACATCCGTGCTGAACAGCTTTCCGCAGCCTTGATCGACGCCCTGTTCGAACGCAATCCCCACGTGCCGCCGGCGGAAACCGAGGACGTCATCTGGGGCTGTGTCAACCAGACCCTCGAGCAGGGCTGGAACATCGCTCGCAACGCGAGCCTGCTGTCGGTGCTTCCCCACAGCGTTTGCGGCCAGACCGTGAACCGCCTCTGCGGCTCGTCGATGTCGGCGCTGCACAGCGCCGCGATGTCGATCATGAGCGACAACGGCGACCAGTTCGTCGTTGGCGGAGTCGAGCACATGGGGCACGTCGGCATGACCCATGGAGTCGATCCCGACCCTCGCGCCTCGCTGCACATCGCCAGGGCGGCGTGGATGATGGGGGTGACTGCCGAAGTGCTGGCGCGGATGCACAAGATCGACCGCCTCATCCAGGAGCAGTTTGCCGTCCGCTCGCATCGGCTCGCGGCCGAGGCGCGGGCGAATGGCGGCTTTGATCGCGAAATCGTTCCGGTGCAGGGCCATGATGCCGATGGAGTCAGCGAACTGATCGAGCACGACCAGACGATCCGCCCCGACACCAGCCTGGAAGCCCTGGCGCAATTGGCGCCGGCATTCGATCCTGCCCAGGGTACCGTGACCGCCGGAACCTCATCCCAGCTCGCCGATGGCGCTTCGGCCCTGCTCGTTCTGTCTGCGGAACGCGCCCAAGCGCTCGGGCTGCAAGTTCGCGCGCGGATCAGGTCGATGGCCTGGGCCGGGGTCGATCCCTCGATCATGGGATACGGGCCGGTGCCGGCGTCGCGCAAGGCATTGCGCAAGACCGGCCTGAAGCTCGACGATCTCGACTGCATCGAGCTCAACGAGGCCTTTGCCGCGCAGTCCTTGCCCGTCTTGCAGGATCTCGGCGTGCTCGATGAGCTCGACGAAAAGGTCAACCTGCGAGGCGGGGCGATCGCTCTGGGGCATCCCCTCGGCTGTTCCGGTGCGCGAATCGTCACGACCTTGCTGAACAACATGGAAGCTCGCGATGCGACCCTGGGGCTGGCGACGATGTGCATCGGCCTCGGCCAGGGAATCGCGACCGTGGTGGAGCGGGTGTGATCGCCACCGATGCCGGGCAGCAGGCTCTAGCGCCTGCCTTGCGCAAGACTGGCTACGAGCGGAAGCGCTGCCAGAAAAACCTGCGCCGCGACGTGGGCCGGGCCATCGCCGATTTCCGCATGATCGAGGAAGGCGACCTGGTGCTCGTCTGCCTGTCCGGCGGCAAGGATTCCCACGTGCTGCTCGACATACTGCTCAACCTGCAGCGGCACGCACCGATCCGCTTCGACTTGCACGCGGTCAATCTCGATCAGAAACAGCCTGGATTTCCCGCCGGCATATTGCCCGGCTATCTGCGCGAGCGCGGCATCGCCCACACGATCATCGAGCAGGACACGTATTCGATCGTCACCGACAAGATTCCCTCGGGGAAGACGTACTGCGGCCTCTGCTCACGCCTGCGCAGGGGAATTCTCTACAAGTTCGCGGCGCAGCTCGGCGCTGACAAGATCGCCCTCGGCCATCATCGCGACGATATCGTCGAAACGCTGTTCCTCAACCTGTTTCACGGCGGCAAGCTGAAAGCGATGCCTCCCAAGCTGCTCAGCGACGACCAGCGCAACATCGTCATCCGGCCGCTGGCGTATTGCCGCGAGCGCGAAATCGCCAAATACGCGCGGCTGAAGCAGTTCCCGATCATTCCCTGCAATCTGTGCGGCGCCCAGGACAACTTGCAGCGGCAGGCGGTCAAGGCGATGCTGCAAGACTGGCAGCGGCGGCATCCGGGCCGGGTCGAATCGATCTTTCGCGGCATTTGCAATGTCGCTCCCTCGCAACTCGCCGACACGAGCCTGTTTCCCTTTCACGATTTGCGCATTACCCGTCAAGGCAACGACGGGAACGAGGGCAGCGAAGGCAGCGAACATGGAAATTCCCTGGCAGAAGCTGTCTGACGACGCATTGACTGCGATCATCGAGGAATTCGTTACCCGGGAAGGAACCGAATACGGCGCCAGGGAGCGCAGCCTTGCGCAAAAGGTCGCCGAGGTTCGCGCGCAATTGCAAAGCGGCAAGCTCGGCCTCAGCCATGATTCCAGCTCCGGAACCTGCCAGCTCCACGTCAAGCAGCCATGAACGAAAAATCGCCGCCATCGATCACTCGGGATTCAGCCTCCGCAACGCTCGAGGTCGACGCCTGCGGGCTGTTCTGCCCCGAGCCGGTGATGCTGCTCCACGACAAGATCAGGACACTCGCCGGCGGCGAGCAACTGCGAATCACCGCCACCGACCCATCAACAACCCGGGACATCCCCAAATTCTGCCTCTACCTCGGCCACGAACTGATCGAAGAACAGCACCAGGACGGCAAACACACCTACCTGATCCGCAAGAAGCCCGAAAATGACTGAACACCCCCGAACGAAGCCGGCAGGTTTTCCGGGAATGCGGCACTGGAATCACACTGAGCTTTCGTCATGAAGATCGTCGCTGACCGGGACATTTTCGCAGTCGAGCGAATTTTTCGGCCATTGGGCGAACTCGTCTTGCTGCCGGGGCGGAGCATCGGCCGCGACGACCTGCGCGGCGCCGATGCCTTGCTCGTTCGCTCGGTATCGCGGGTCAACCGCGAGCTGCTCGAAGGCAGCACGGTGCAATTCGTCGCCACTGCGACGAGCGGCACCGACCATATCGACCTTCGCTGGCTTCGCCAGGCGGGAATCGCGCTCGCCCATGCACGGGGCGCGAATGCCACTGCGGTCGTTGAATACTGTCTCGGCGCACTCGCCTCGCTGGTGCTGAGCGGGAGTTTCGACCCGGCAGGCGGGCGCATCGGAATTGTTGGCGCAGGCGCCATCGGCGGCCGCCTGGCACGGCGCCTGCAATCGCTGGGGCACGAAGTCGTCGTCTGCGATCCGCCACTGGCGGAAGCGGCGACGCAAGCCGAGTTCGACTACCAGCCGCTGGCGGCAGCGCTCGACTGCGAACTCGTCAGCTTGCACGTGCCATTGACTGACTTCGGAAACCATCCGACGGCGGGCCTTCTTGATGCCGCAGCGATCGCCAGGCTTCGTCCAGGAACGGCGATCTTGCAAACGAGCAGGGGAGGAGTCATCGACGAGCGGGCCTTGCTCGCAAGGCTCGCCGAGCGCGGCGACCTGCATTGCATGATCGATGTTTGGGAAAACGAGCCCTGGGTCAACCCTGAACTCGTGGCCAAGGCAAGCCTGGCGACTGCGCATATCGCCGGCTATAGCGAGCAAGCCAAGCTGGCAGCGACGATGCTGCTCGCGAAGCAGTTGACGAAGCATTTCGATCTGCCCGAGCCCGCGCCTTGGCAAGCCGCCCAGGCTGACAAGACCGGCAAGACCGCAGCAAGCGTGACGATAGCCCCGGACGGGGCTGGCAGCCTAGGCCATTGGCAAGTTCCCAGACAATGCCTCGCGATCGAGCAACGCAGCGCTCACTTCAAGCGCTGGATCTGCGCGCAATGCCAGGCGCCCGAGCGAAACCTCATCGCCGACGAATTCGACCGCCTGCGCAAGCCAGCCCTGCAGCGCCAGCAATTCGCCGCCACCAGCGTGTTCGGCATCGAGCATCTGACCGAAGAGCAAAGAGCCTGGCTACGCAAGCTCGGCTTCCGCCTCCTGGCAACGCGCTAGCCTCGAAGCAGCCAGCAAGGCCCGACAGGAGCAGCCACCCCAGGGCAGGGCGCTCTTGCAGGTGATTCGCAGCGGACTTCCGCTTCAGCCTGGTTTACGCTCGCCGTGCTTCTCTCCCTGCTTGGGGGCGAGGGAAGCCCGCTGCAGGCACAAGAAAAACATCGACCAAGGCAAGGAAAATTTGTTTTGACGCAGGGGGAGGGGAGAGCGTAGAATTCGCGTCATCATTGACTCCGGGAGGAGAGCGCAGCAATGAACATTAAAGAGAAGGTTTTCCCGACAAAGGTTTCGCTCGCCAAGACACTGGACGGCCTGATGCCCCGGCCTCTCGCCCTGCTTGCCGGCGCCTGCGCTGCCGCCCTGCTCGCGGTCGCGCCACCTGTGGCTGCCGATGAATTCTCATACGAGCGCCAATCTGACGCCGAGCTGACCTTCCCCCGGGGGATTACGGTCCTCGTCGAAGGCGAAGAACTCTAC
>RKSA01000030.1 GCA_007571115.1 Gammaproteobacteria bacterium | reverse complement strand
GACCATGGCGCCGGCCCAGCCCGCGATGACCTTGTCGTCGCGCAATGGCGCCTCGCGCCGGGCGCGGACCTTGCGCAGCCGCAGCAGGATGTCGTCGAGTGCCTTGCCGGTTGCGCCACTGGGGAAGGGCTCGCGCAGATGCAAGATGTTGGCGCCTTCGAAATTGCCCGGTGTACTGACGCCGCAATGGCGGATCAGCAATTCGAGTTCGGCTTCGCCGAACAGTTCTTCGAGTTCTTCCATGCTCCAGACGAAGAAAGCGCCTTCGCGGCCTTCGCTGTCGGCATCGGTCGCCGAGCAGAAACCGCCTTCGGGCAATTGCAGTTCCCGCGCCACATAGTCCAGGGCACGCTCGATGGCCCGGCGAAAGAACGCACAGTGGCCGGAATGCCAGGCTTGCAGGTACGCCAGCACGAGTTGCGACTGGTTGTAAAGCATCTTCTCGAAATGCGGAACGAGCCAGCGCGAATCGACGCTATAGCGATGAAAACCGCCGCCGACGTGATCGTGAATGCCTCCCATGGCAATGTGGCGCAAGGCGCGTTCGGCGAACTGGAAGGCGCGCCGGTCCCGGGCGCGGCTGGCCTGATCGAGCGCCAATAGCAGCAAGGGCTCCTGAGGAAACTTGGGAGCGCCGGCGAGGCCGCCGAGTTGCTCGTCCTCGCGTTGATAGAGCGCTCGCAGGGTTTTTTCCGGCAAGTCCTGCTCCAGCGGTGCTGGCACCTCGCGCTCGGCGAGAATGCGCTCGATCGACTGATGCAGACTGGCAGCGCTGCGTTCGACCTCGTCGCGGCGATTGCGGAAAACGTCGCGAACCTGTTCGAGCAGGCCGATGAATTGCCCTGGCGGGAAGTAGGTCGCACCGAAAAACGGTCGCCCGTCGGGCAACAGGAAGTTCGACATCGGCCAGCCGCCGTGCCCGCTCAGGCATTGCACTCCGGTCATGTAGATTTCGTCGATGTCGGGGTATTGCTCGCGGTCCATCTTCACCGCGACGAAATGCCGGTTGAGCACTTTCGCCACTTCGGCGTTATCGAAGCTTTCCACTTCCATGACGTGGCACCAATGGCAGGTCGAATAGCCGATCGACAGGAAAACCGGCTTGTTTTCCGTTCGCGCCACCTCGAAAGGCAGCTCTCCCCAGGCGTACCAGTTCACCGGGTTATGGGCGTGCTGCAGGAGATATGGCGAATCCTCGAGAATCAGGCGATTGATGAAAATCGTCTCGCCGGTCTCGTCGAGATGTTCGGTACGCTTGTCGTAACGGCCCTCCTTGGCAGCTTCCGCTGCACGAAGCTGCCGTTCCAGCGCGTCTTGCGAAGTTTTGCCTTGGCTCTCGTTCATCTTGTTCCGGTTCCGTATTTGCGCGGCGCCCTCTCCCTCAGGTGGAAGCGGCAGCCAGGATCACAGCTCCCGCAGGAACTGCGTGTAGTACAGCGGCCAGACGAGGTTGCCATCGGACTCGCTTGGCGCTCCCTGCCCGCCAATCAGCCTGACCGTCCTCGCCGGGGCATAGCGCTCCACGTAGGAGCGAAGGCTGCGAGCGCGAGTTCGCGAGCCGCTTTTCACTTCCACTATAGACGAGCAAGCGCTTTTCTGCATTTTATGTACATAAAAGTGCTGTTTTAATGCGGTTTTATGTACATAAAAATGTTTTCCCGCGCATTTCGAGCCCAAGGGACCGCCTCGATGCCGTTCCGCGCCGGATCGACTGGCCCGAACTCGCGGTTCGTGGCAGAATTGGCACTTTGCTGCCTTAACCTTGGAAAAGGAGGAATTACCGATGTTGAAACGCCTTGCCCTGCCATTGCTGGCCTTGAGTGCACTGACCTTGCAGCTTCCCGCCCAGGCGGAAACCTTCACTTTGGAAGAGCTCATGGCCGGCGATCATCGAAGCGCCAGAAACATTGCCCGCAACGAGTTCCGCAACCCTGTGGAAACTCTGCAATTCTTTGGACTGAGCCCGGACCAGACGGTGGTCGAGATCTTCCCCTCGAGTGGCTGGTACACCGAGATCATCGCGCCTTATGTGCGTGACGAGGGCAAGTTCTACGCCGCACATTTCTCGCCCAATGCGGGGTCGTCCTTCAGGTCGCGCAGCCTGCGCGGCTTCGAGGAAAAGATCACTGCGGACCCCGAGCTCTACGGTGGGGTTATCGTCCGCTCCCTGAACCCTCCTCACGAAGTGGCCATCGCGCCTCCGGAAAGCGCCGACCTGGTGCTGACTTTCCGCAACGTCCACAACTGGATCATGAACGGCAAGCAGGATGAATTCTTCGCCGCCTTCCATGCGGTTCTCAAGCCCGGCGGAGTGCTTGGCATCGTCGAGCACCGCGCCTTGCCCGACTCGTCGATGGAAGTCATGGAAACGACGGGCTACGTCACCGAGCAATACGTCAAGGAACTGGCCGCAGCGGCTGGATTCGAGTTCGTCGAGTCGTCCGAGATCAATGCCAATCCCAAAGACCCCGCCGTGCATCCGGCCGGCGTCTGGACCTTGCCCCCAACCTACCGGCTTGGCGACGAAGACCGCGAGAAGTACGAGGCCATCGGCGAAAGCGACCGCATGACCCTGAAATTCGTCAAGCCACTCGACTGAACACGCGGGGGATCGCTGCGAGAATTTGATGCAGCCCCCTCAGGCCGTGTCGCGGAGTAGTGCTTGCAGTGGGCCGAATATTGCGGGGGTGGCGGCGACGATGTTCTCGTTGTGGAATTCGGGGTGGGTGCCGGGTGGCAGGTCCGAGAAGTGGCCGTATCGGGCACCGGCTTCCCGGGCGATCAGGCCGGCTGCGGCGAAATCCCATAGGCTGAGCGTTTCGTAGAAACCGTCGAGGCGACCGCAGGCGAGCCAGCAGAGGTCGAGGGCCGCCGAGCCGAGGCGGCGGATGTCGGCGCAGTGATGCAAGATCACGTCTAGCCTGCGGATCAATGGCGCGAGAGCGTCTTTTTCGTAGGGGAAGCCCGTCGCGATCAGCGCCCGGGACAGTTGGCGCTCGCCGCTGACCGTGATTTCCTTGCCATTGAGGCTCGCGCCTTGGCCGCGACGCGCGCTGAACATTTCGTCGCTGAAGGGATTGTAGACCGCTCCGATCTCGATGCGGCCGCGTTCGGCCCAGGCGATGGAAACCGCCGATTGCCGATGGCCATGGGCGTAATTGACCGTGCCGTCGATCGGGTCGATGATCCAGACCGGCTGCGGTTCCCGCCAGGCATCCGTCAGGTCTGGCGAAGATTCTTCCGACAGAATGAGATGCCCGGGGAAGCAGCTCCTGATGCGGTCGCAAATGAGCTGGTCGGCCTTCAGGTCGGCCTGGGTGACGAGTTCGGTGCCCTGCTTGAACTCGCGGCGCAGCCCGGCCTGCCGCTCGGCAGCGATCAAGCCGCCTGCCTCCCGCGCAAGGCCGCAGGCGAAATCGAGCATCTTGTTCACGAATCGGCTCTCCAATCTCCACGGAAACGTTGCGGACGGGGGCAGACACTTAGCCTATGCGCCTGCAACGACATCCTCCATCCCAGCCCGAACCGCTCCGGCTTGGCGCTTTCCCGAGCTTGCGCTATCTTGGAGGCGGCGATTATAACGGCTTGGCAAATGAACGAGACCAAACCGGTCAGCGGCTGGGGGCGCTATCCCAGAACGGAAGCGCGCGTATCGATGCCGACGGATCTGGACGAGTTGCGCAAATTGCTCGATGGCGGCTTGCGTGGCGCTTGCATCGCGCGGGGCAGCGGCTTGAGTTATGGCGACAGCGCCCTGGCGCCGGAGATCATCAGCAGCCGCGACCTGGGGCATCGCTGCGAACTCGATCGCACCAGCGGCGTGTTGCGTTGCTCGGCTGGCCTGCGCCTGCGCGAAGTGCTGCGGGAGGTTGTTCCCCAGGGCTGGTTCCTGCCCGTGTTGCCGGGTACTGGCGAGGTCAGCGTCGGTGGCGCGGTGGCGGCGGACGTACACGGCAAGAATCATCATCGCGATGGCAGCTTCTGCGAGCACGCGCGAGAGTTGACGCTCGTGCTGGCTAGCGGCGAGGTCGTCCGTTGCGGGCCGGGGCGCGAACGCTCTTCTGCCCAGGCCGAGAGCGCCGCTTCCGGCAAGGCTGCAGGGCAGACGCTGTCGCCGGGCGGCGAGGCAAGCTCCTGCGGCGATTCCGAAAACGCCTCTTCGCAAAACTCCAGGCAAGCAAGCGGAGCAAATGGCGACTTCGGCGCGGACCTGTTCCGCGCGACCTGTGGTGGCATGGGCTTGACCGGAATCGTTCTCGAGGCCGAGTTGCAACTCGCACCGATCACAAGCGCCAGGATGGCGAGCGAGTCGTTGCCGGCGGCGAATCTTGCGCAATGTTTCGAATTGCTCGAAGAGCACGAGCAGTCGCACTACTCGGTCGCCTGGCTCGACTGCCTGGCCCGGGGGCCTCGCATGGGTCGCGGCACGGTCTACCTGGCCGAACACGAAGCCCATGGCGAGCTCCGCTATCGCCAGCGACGCAGCGTGGCCGTGCCGTTCGCGACTCCGGCCAGCCTGCTCAACCGCCCCGGCCTTGCACTGTTCAATGCCACCTATTTTCATTGGCAAAAGCTACGCGCCGGGCGCAGTAGCCAGGGAATCGACACCTACTTTTTCCCGCTTGACGGAATCGGCAACTGGAACCTGTTGTACGGCGGGGCCGGCTTCCTGCAATATCAATTCGTGCTGCCCGATGCGGCGGCGCGCCAGGGAATCGCCGAGGTGCTGCGGCGCGCCAGCGCTGCGGGCAAGGGCTCGTTTCTTTCGGTGCTGAAAAAAATGGGGCCGGCCAATGGCAACCTGCTATCCTTTCCCACGAGCGGCTACACGCTGGCGCTCGACTTCAAGCGCGAGGCATCGCTATTCCCCTTGCTCGAAGAGCTCGACTCCATCGTGCTCGACCATGGCGGTTGCATTTATCTCGCCAAGGACGCGCGCATGAGCGAAACCGTGTTCCAGCAGAGCTACCCGGATTGGCAGCGTTTCCTCGCCATCAAGCAAGCCGTGGACCCGGCGATGCGCTTCCGTTCGGCGCAATCCGAGCGCCTCGGCCTGACCGGAGCGAAGCCGTGAGCAAAACCATGATCGATTCCTTGCGCGGCACAGCATCGGCAGCCGTTACGCAAACCAGGCAAGACGGAGCAAAACGATGAACATCCTCGTGTTCGGCGCGACCTCGGCGATCGCCGAGGCAAGCCTGCTGCGATATGCCCAAGCCGGCAATCGCTTCCACCTGATCGCCCGGGATGGCGAAAAACTCGCTGCACTGCGGCAGCGGTTGACCGATGCCGGAGCTGAGGCGAGCGAAACCGTCCAGGCCGAGCTGGGCCGCTTCGAGGAACACCCACAACTGGTCGAAACCGCTTTCGCCAGCCTGGGGAACGTTGACCTGACACTGATCTGTCATGGCAGCCTGCCCGACCAGGCGCACTGCGAGAGTGACTTCGAGGCGGCGTTCGAGGCGCTGAACATCAACGGCCTGAGCACGATTTCGCTATTGACCCTGCTCGCGCCAAGGCTGCGCGAGCAGGGCCATGGCACATTGGCCGTGATCACTTCGGTGGCCGGCGACCGGGGGCGCCGATCGAACTACGTCTATGGCTCGGCCAAGGCGCTCGTCTCGGCGTATCTGCAAGGGCTGCGTGGCAAATTGCACGATGCTGGAGTCCACGTCATCGACATCCGCCCAGGCCTCGTCGACTCTCCCATGACCGCGCGCCTGGCAAAAGGCCCGCTGTTCTCGACGCCGGAGCAAGTCGCTGCCGTCATCACCCGCGCCGTGGCGCGCAAGCGTCACACCGTCTACGCCCCAGGCTGGTGGCGCATCATCATGGCCATCGTGCGACTGCTGCCCGACCCGATCTTCAAGCGACTCGACTTCTAGCGGCTGGGGCGGGCTTTGTCATCGAGCGCCTTGAGCAACGACGCGGGCTGCCAAGCAGGCACGCTGCACACACGGCTCGTGGGCAAGCTGATCTACAGCCCGAATCTGCCCGGGGACTGGCTCGGAGCCCTGCCATGAAGCAATCGCATCCAGGCTGTCGCATCAACCGTTTTGCTCTTGCCTTCGCTTGCCATGACGGCTCGCTGCACTATACTTGGTCTGCGGATCGAGTTTGACAGGAGCCTTCAAAGAATGCCCCCAACACCAGCGGATGACATGAGTAAATTTCTTGATGGCAGGAAGTTCGGCACCATCCTCGCCGACCCTCCTTGGCGCTTCGCCAACCGGACCGGCAAGGTCGCCCCAGAACATCGCAGGCTAACCCGCTATGGCACTTTACCGGTAGAGGAGATCGCGGCACTACCAGTCGCGGATCACGTGACCGCCACAGCCCATTGCTATCTCTGGGTTCCAAATGCCTTGTTGCCTTGGGGCCTCGAAGTGCTCCAGGGCTGGGGATTCGAATACAAGACCAACCTGATATGGCATAAGGTCCGGAAGGATGGTGGTTCCGATGGCAGAGGCGTGGGCTTTTATTTCCGGAATGTCACGGAAATCATTCTGTTCGGCGTGCGTGGCAAGAACGCTCGCACGCTTGCTCCCGGGAGAAGTCAGGTCAACTTCGT
>RKSA01000109.1 GCA_007571115.1 Gammaproteobacteria bacterium | reverse complement strand
GAATGTAAAGGCCGTGCAAGTGCGCGATGGCAGAGCCGAGCGGCGGCGCCGCGTCGCGGCCCGCGAGCAGCTGGGCGTACGCCTCGCCGAGGCCGGTCGGCGGCACGGCCGGGGAGGCCGGGGAAGCTGGCGGAGGGCGATAATGGCCACCGGGTTCGGCAACTGCGGGGTGATCGCGCAAAGGCAGCGAGGTCTGCGTCTGCGATTCCTGCGGCGAAGGCTGTTGCGGCGCGGCGGCGGTGTGCGCCTGGGGCTCGCCGCCGGCCTCGGCCTGGGGCTTGATGTCGGCGAGTTCACGGTGCAGCGAGCGAAACAGGAAGTCGTGGACCAGGCGGCTGTCGCGGAACCGCACTTCGTGCTTGGTCGGATGCACGTTCACATCGACTGCGGCAGGGTCGAGTTCGAGAAACAGCACGTAGGCCGGATGGCGACCGTGGTAGAGCACGTCGTGATAGGCCTGCCTGACCGCGTGGCTGACGACCTTGTCGCGGACGATTCGCCCGTTGACGTAGAAATATTGCAGGTCCGGCTGGCTGCGGGAAAACGCCGGCAGGCTGATCCAGCCCTGCAGGCGCAGCCCGGCCGCCTGCTGCCCCACCGTGACCGAATTGTCGAGGAACGAAGGGCCGCAAACGAGGCCGATCCTGCGCTGCTGTTCGGCTTCGGCGAGTGCGGGGCGCAAGTCGTGGACGACTCGCTGATTGTGGCGCAGGCAGAAGCGGACGTCGAAGCGGCTCAAGGCCATGCGCTTGAGCACTTCGTCGATTCGCGTGAATTCGGTTCGTTCGGTTTTGAGGAATTTCTTCCGCGCCGGCGTGTTGAAGAACAGGTCGTGAACTTCCACGGTCGCGCCGACGCCATGCTGGCAAGGCTCGAGGGTGGCTTCCATCTGCTGACCCTCGGCGCGAACTCGCCAGCCCGTTTCGCCTTCGGCGCCCGCAGCCCGGGAGGACAGTTCGAGCCGCGACACCGAGCTGATGCTTGCCAGCGCCTCGCCACGAAAACCGAGGCTGGCGATGGCGCCAAGATCCTCTGGCTGGGAAATCTTGCTCGTGGCGTGGCGGCTCAGCGCAAGGGCAAGATCGTCCTTGTGGATTCCGCCGCCATCGTCGCGGACTCGCAGCAGCTTCTTGCCGCCCTGCTCGACATCAACCTCGACTCGTTCGGCGCCAGCATCGAGACTGTTCTCGAGCAGCTCCTTGAGCACCGAGGCCGGCCGCTCGACGACCTCGCCTGCTGCGATCTGGTTTGCCAGCCGGGGGCCAAGCCGATGGATTCGGTTCATTTGCGGGGGATCTTCAATTCTCTGCCTGCCGTGATCCGGTCGCCGCGCAAGCCGTTCGCTTCGCGCAGGCTTTCCAAGCTTACCGAGTATCGATCAGCGATTCTCGACAGTGTATCACCGCGCTCGACGACGTGGATATCAAACTCGGCATTTTCTTCTGGGCGCTCGCCCTCGGCCGGGGCGACTTCGAAAGCGCTCGCCAGCGTGGCGGCGAGGTCGAACACCGCTCCGCTCACGGGAGGCGGCGCCGCAGAGCCGTTTTCCTTGCGCCAGGCTGCGAGAGTCCCTTCCGGGGCGCGCTCGTCGAAGTAGTTCATGATGCCAGCGGCGAGAGCGTCGGCGAGCTCGCGCTGGAAAGGCGCCGAGCGAAGCTTGCGCAGCTCCGCAGGATTGGTCATGTAGCCCGTTTCGACGAGAATCGACGGAATGTCGGGGGAATTGAGCACTTGCAGGGAGGCTTGCTGCACCTTGTCCCGGCGCAGCCGCGTGACCTCGCCGGCGGCCTTGAGAATGTGGCTGCCTGCGAGTTGGCTCTGTTCGAGGCTCCAGGCCATGTGTACCGAAACCAGGGCGAGCGCGACGTTGTCATCGAACTCTTGCAGGCGCAAGTCGCGATCGACCCCCGCGATCAGGTCGGAAGTGTTCTCCTTCCGCGCGACCCTGGCGGCGCTCTCGCGGTCGGCGCGCTCGCCGGAAAGGGCATAGATCGTCATGCCGCTGGCGCTTGGCGAACGATAGGCGTCGGCATGAATCGCGACGAACAGATCGGCGCGGTTTTGCCGGGCGAGCTCGGGCCGGCGGCGCAAGGGGACGTAATAGTCGCCTTCGCGGATCATCAGCGGCCGGTAACCGGGCTCGGCGATCAGCCGCTGGTAGAGATAGCGCGAAACCGCCATGTTGATGTCTTTTTCGAAGCTCGTGCCGACGACCGCGCCGGGGTCCTCGCCGCCGTGGCCGGCAGAAATCGCCACGACGATGTCGCGCAGGCGAGGCGGCGCTGGGTCTTGCCCCTCCCGCGCAGCTCTTTCCATGACCGGAGGCGGCTTGGGAGCGGCCAGTTCCGGTTCGGGAGCCGTCTGCTGTGGCGGCTCGACATCGTACAAGTCGAGCACCAGGCGGTTGCCGTACTGCTGCACGGGAGGCAGGGCGAAGATGCGCGGCTCGACGGGCGCCGCGAGCTCGACGACAAAACGGATCTTGCCCGGAGGCGCCTCGGCAACTGCCAGGCGCGTCACCGGACCATCGCCGAACTGCAAGCCGCCAAGGTCGTTGAAGGATGCGGCGATCGTCGCGCTTTCCAGGTCAATCAGCAACTGCCCTGCCTGATCGGCGCGGATCAGTTCGTGCCTCGTTGCCTCGCCGAGTTCGAAAACCACCCTGGTTCGCTCCGGAGAGCGCCACACCCGGACGCTTTCGACCTCGGCGCCGAGCGCTTCCGGAGCGCCCGCAGCCGACAAGCCGAAGGCGAAAACCGCTCCCGCGAAAGCCCCGGACCATCTCTGATAGCGCTGACGGCGCTGACAAAATGCGACCATGGCCATGCTTGCGACTCTCGCGACTCTCGCGACTCTCGCGATTCCTGCCATTCTTGCATCCGCTCCCCGCGACTTAGACATCGGCTTCAGCGCGCAGTTTCCTGACCATGGCACTGCCGGCGGCAGAACGCGCGATGCATTCGAACGAGCGGCCCGCTCCCGCACCGCACAACTCGATTTCCAGATCCGCAGGGGGAATCTGCGCACCACCGCGACTCGCCCATTCGACGAGGCACAGGCTGTTGCCCGAGTAGTATTCCTCGACGCCGAGAAACTCGACTTCGCCAGGGTCGGCGAGGCGGTACAGATCGAAATGGTAGATGCGGCGCCGGGCAAGTTCGTAAGGCTCGACCAGGGTATAGGTAGGGCTTTTCACCGGGCCTGCAAAGCCGTAGCCGCGCAGGATGCCTCGCGCCAGCGTGGTCTTGCCGACGCCGAGTTCGCCGTGCAGATGGATTGCCAGGGCGCGGTCGACGCAATCGGGGCCGCTCGCCAGGGTCGCGGCGGCGACGCGCGCTCCTAGCGCGAGAGTCGCGCCCTCATCGTTGAGGGTTCCGTCGAATCGTTGCTCGGTTCGTTGCATGAGTGCTGAAGGGTACCGAAGATGCTGCAATGGAAGCGGAGCAGGAAGCGGGCCCTCAAGGCGGATTGACCAGCCTCCTGACGAAAGGCAGCAGGTCGGTGGCGGCCAGGCCCCGCTGCCCGTATTGCGCCGCTGCCAGGTCCGCCGCTTCGCCGTGTACGCAGACCGCGCAGTCGAGGCTGTCCTCGAGGGGAAGCCCCTGGGCATGCAAGGCGGCGATGATACCACTGAGCACATCGCCCATGCCTGCGCTCGCCATGCCGGGATTGCCCTCGCTACACAGCTTGAAGCGCGGCAACCGCGAAGGCGCGCAAGTCAGGCTGCCGACGCCTTTCAGCAGGCAATGGCCGCCGAAGCGGCGCTGGATCGCGGCAACGGTGGCGAAACGGTCGCGCTGCACCTGCTCGACCTCGGTGCCGAGCAGGGCTGCGGCTTCGCCGGGGTGTGGGGTGAGAATCCAGTCGTCGCGCCGGCTGCCGGATTCGCCGCTGGCACCGCGAGCCAGCAGCCGCAAGGCGTCGGCATCGACGATCAATGGCAGGCCCCGCGCCTGGCTCGCCGCGAGCGCAGCGCGCCACAGATTGCCCGACCAATCGCCAAGTCCGAGCCCCGGGCCGAGAACGACATTGCTCGCGCGATCAAACAAGGCTGGCAGATCGACTCTGCCATCTTCCGTGCCGGTCATCATGACTTCGGGCCGCCTCGCGAGCAAGGCGGGGCGATGGCTCGACCGGGTCACGACGCTAACGAGCCCGGCGCCAGCGCGCAATGCCGCCTCGGCCGCCATGACGATGGCGCCTCCCATGGCAAGATCGCCGCCGATCAGCAGCACATGGCCATTGCTTCCCTTGTGCGCGGAAGGTGCGCGACGAGGCAGCCAGCTCGAGGCGCGATGGATGTCGATGCGCTCGACTTCGGCCTCGGGCGCAGCGCCAGCGGCCGCTTCCGCGGCAGGAGCGCCGAGGTCGTCGAAAACGAGTTCGCCAACATGATCGGGGCCTTGGTGGGTGAGCAGCCCCCGCTTCACGGCGACGAAACTCACCGTCAAGTCGGCTCGCACGGCAGCGCCGAGGGGCGTGCCAGTGTCGGCATCGAGGCCGCTGGGAATATCGAGGGCGAGCACTGGCAGGCCCGCGCAATTGATCCACTCGATCGCTTCCAGCCAGGCGCCTTCGACCCGGCGGTTGAGCCCGGTGCCGAGCAAGGCGTCGACGACGAGTTCCGCTCCCGACTGCGAGCGGCTTTGGAATTCGTCAAAAGAAACCATGGGAACATCGGCTGCCACAGCGAATTGCCACGCTTCGGCGGCAGCGCCAGCGAGATGTTCCGGCGCCACGAGCCAGACGAGCTCGACTTCGAGGCCCTCGACTGCCGCCAGCGCCGCAACGACGTAGCCGTCTCCGCCGTTGTTGCCCGCACCAGCGAGAACGAGCAGCCGCCGGACCTGGGGCCAACGTTCCATGGCGCGGCAAAACGCGGCGCCGCCAGCGCGGCGCATGAGCTCGAACTCGCTGACGCCGAGCGCGGCAAGCGCGAGCCGGTCAAGTTCACGGACCTGCTCGGCGCGATACAAGTCCCGCGGAAGACTGTTCTGCAATGGCATTCCCTGCAAGACCGATGACAGCGACGGAAATTCCCGCCCGGAGCGCAACAGTTTGTCACCAAGTTCAAAGCGATGCAATTTCCGCGAAGAAATATTCAAAACCGCGCAAGCGGAACCAGGCAGGCAAGGCGCAGAATCCGCGCAAATCGCGGCAAACCGTCCAGAAGCAGAACGAAACTGGCCAAAGACTCGCCGCTGCGCCTATAATTCGCCCGTGCGTTCGCCCGTGCGAGAGCCCTGAAACGAGCAACGGACGGGCAAGGGAAATTCGTTCGGAGTGTAGCTCAGCCTGGTAGAGCACTGCCTTCGGGAGGCAGGGGTCGCAGGTTCAAATCCTGCCATTCCGACCAGTTCCTCATCAACGAGCGAAAACGAGCGGCAACAAGCGACAACAAGACAAGAGCAAGCGGTCGTCTGCCAAGCCGGGGCAACCGACGATGTCACGATCAATGCCAGGCAAAGCGGTCGCATTGCTCTGCCTCAGTCTCGCCTGGGGGTCCGCCATCGGCGACGAATCGCTAGCCGAAGCGAACCGCCTGCTGCGCGTGACGGGCACCGAAGCATGGTTCGAGGCGGCTACCGCCAAGCAGGCCAGGGAGATCATCCGCGCGTATTCGCTGATCGTCGCCAGCTCTGCCGACCGGCAACTGTCCGTCCGCGTCCGCAGGGCCATCTCCGAATGCTACAGCCGCAATTTCGCCTGGGAGAACTTCGCCGACGGCATCGCGCGAATCCTCGCCGACCATCTCAGCGAAAAGGAGCTGCGCCTGCTCATCGACATGTACCAGAATCGCGGCCTGCCGCCAATGGAAATCGAAACCTTCCGCCAAACCGTGCGCAAGGGCGAAGCCATCACCGCCGCCAGCGTCGAATACATCTACCGCAACAGCAGCGGATGCGTCGCCGAGGACGCGCGACGAATCAGGCGCTTCCTCGCAACGCCAAAAGCTGGCGAGTGACCAGCTCAAGCCCGGTGCGCCCCTGGCAGAAGTCATGCCAATGTCGGGTTCGGCCAAGCCCCCTTCCGTTTCGACAAGGACAGCCCCTATTGGTCCCACATGTGCTGAACCAGCACAAAAGCTTGACCGCTACGCGATTCCCCGGAAAATAGGCACCGTGACATTGGCAAACGCAAACACTGGCAGACGTAAACACTGACACAAGTAAACATTGACAAACATTGACAAACATTGACAAAAGGTGCATTCATGAAAACGAAGATCGGCGCGGGCCTGACTCTGGCCCTGGCAACTCTTGCCGGCTGCGCGAGCAGCCCTCCTCCTGCGGTTGGCGCCTGGGGAGCAAGCATGGACACCCCGCTGGGAGTGATTCCGGTCACCCTGACCTTGCGCGAAGACGGCACCGGCAACATCTTGGCCGCCGGAGTCGGCGAGGCCCTGCTCGATGACGTCGAATACGACGGCGCCAACGTGACGTTCAGCGCCACCGTCAGCTCTCTGGGGCAGCCCATGTCGCTCGACTTCAGCGGCACCGTCGACGGAGATTCACTCGCAGGCGCCTTCAGCTCTCCCTTCGGCGACATTCCGGTTTCCGGCACTCGCCAATAGCCGCA
>RKSA01000167.1 GCA_007571115.1 Gammaproteobacteria bacterium | reverse complement strand
ACATCGAGAGCCATGCCCTGGCTGATGGATTGCGCCTGGCTGATGCCTTGGTGGCGGCAACCGCTGTCGAGCGGGGACTGGTCCTGCTGACCGCCAATGTCAGGCACTACCGCTCGCTTCCAGGGCTATCCCTGCAACGTTACCGGCCATAGCGCGATCATTGAGGCCGGGCAATCGGTCCATTTGGACCACACCGCGGTCGCGCCTCGATTTGCCCAACAAAGCGGGACCACCTCAGGGCAGCAACAGGCAGGGGAAGGCAAATGCCGGCGCGGGACTTGGGCCGGTCGCTTGACATCATCGCAAGCGGACGGCAGATTTCGCCAATGAGGGCGGCCAGTCCATTTGGAGCGCAGCTTGTTCCGGCCCTCAAGCCATCCAATGAAGTGGAACCGCTTCAGACTCAGACTCGCTTCGCGTTGGACAGGGCTCTAGCCGCCTCGCTGGAAAATGCGTCTTGGCGTCATGACTGCGTCGAGGGGCACGTCCCAGGGCTCAACGGGCAGGGATTTCACCAACTGGAAGTCGTGAGCGAGGCCGATAAGCGTCGGTGGTTCGTGTGGAGCGGTAGCGCGAAAGGCGAAGGCCCGGTCGTAGAAGCCCTTGCCGCGGCCAAGTCGGTAGCAGGTGGAGCTGAAGCCCAAGAGCGGCACGAAAACCACGTCGAGCGAGCGTGGCTCGATGGTCTCTCCCTCGATTGGCTCGAGAATTCCCCAGCGGTTTTTTTCCAGTTTCGTGCCATGTACGTAACGGACGAATGTAAGGTCATACCCGTTGGCGACCACGGGCATATAGCAGTGCTTGCCTGCATCGAGAGAGTGCTGCAACAGCGACCCCGGGGGGATCTCGCCGGCAGTGGGGAAGTAAAACGCGAGCTTGGTGCCTTGGCGGTAGAACTGCAGGTCGTGGACGGTATTGAACAGCATGTCGGCGGCACGGCTCTGGTCCTCGAATGTAAGGGCGCCTCTCATCTGCCGCAAATGGCGGCGCAATTCGGCTGCGTCCTCTTTGTCCTCTTGTGTCATAACCGTTAACCTCGTTGATTTCGAGCTTGTCAGTTGCTGTCAGGGCGACGCCGACGCCATGCCGACGAAGGCAGTTCCCCAAGACACCGCTGCCAAAGCTGCCCTGAACCCGATGGTTCAGGTGGTGGCCCTCGTGGAGCATAAGGCTTTCCGGCGAGCGGACATGCACAACAGCTACTTGCGAGGCAGCCTCCGATTGGAAGCGTATCGGCTCAAGAACATTCTTGGCTGGCGAATGCCCCAGGGAACCGAGCCCCCAGTATACATGCGCCCGCGATAACGCGGAAGTGATTGGGCGATTTCAGTCAAGTTTGCGACTGGGAGTTTCTGTCCGACCCTGGGTCATGCCAGATGCTGGCCCGGCATCTGCCGGGGTCCGCCCATGCGCGGGCTCGGTCATTGAGCCTGTGCGCTGTGGGACTGGCCCTACCCCGCGCCGATATCGACGAGGGCCCGGTCGAGCTTCTCTTCGAGCGTGACCAGATGACGCGAGTCGATGGCCTCGCCGTTGCCGGACGGCTTGCTCAAGCGCTCGTGGACCAGATTCAATGCCACCATGACTGCGACCTGCTCGCGAACCAGGTTGCCGCCGCGACGCTGAATCTGGCCCATCCGCTCATCGAGGTAGCGAGCCGATTCGAGCAAGGCGGCTCTTTGCTCGGGAGGGCAGTTCACCCGATAGCCCTTGTTCAGGATGGTGAGCAATACGGAGTCGTTGTCGGCCATGCGAGGCACCCTCAGGGAGCAATCAGAAATTTTCCAGCGCTTTCAACCGCGTTGCGAGGGCTTGCAGGCGTTTTTTCGCCTTGCGGTTCCGCTCGAGCAACTGCCGATGCTCGGCCTGCAAGCTCTTTTCGTTGGCCTTGAGCGACTCGTTCTCGTCGCGCAATTCTCCGCAATGCGCGATCAGGGCATCGACTTTCCCATGCAATGCCTCTATTCTGTTGTCATCCATCTGCTAGGCGTCCGTGCGGAACCACTGCGCGACTATAGAGCCGCTCGCGGAGCGGGTCAACTTTGCACAGTGCAATGTACACGGTGCAATGACGGGAAAGTGCGGTGACAGATGCAGTGGCAGGACAGCGCAGTGACAGGAGAGAGCAATGAAGCGATCGACCGGATCGCCCGATAGCGCGAGGGCTTTTGCATGACCGTCACCCGGCGCGATTTGGCAATCCACCTTGCGTCCCTGCTCGCGGTCGGCCTCGTCCGACCCGCATGGGGCCAGCAGGACCAGGAAAGCTTTCGCTCGCTGTCAGCGCGGCTGACCGGGTTTGCGCAAGCGGCTATCGACGATGAACTTGCGGCAGCGATGCTGCAAGCACTGCGCGCCACGGCAACGGGCGCCGAGCTCGATTCGCTCCTGCAGGGCGCACCTGCCGAAAACGACAGCGAACTCGCCCGGCAGATCATCGTCGCCTGGTATTCGGGCATGCATCCGACCGTGACCGGAGGCGCCTCGCTACGCGCCTACACCGATGCATTGGCCTGGCGCGCCCTCGAATTCACCAAGCCGCCAGGCCAATGCAGCAGTGCGCCGGGAGACTGGAGCGAGCCCCCGGCCGGGGTCGGGCAAGCGCAATGAGCGCCATCGAGGCAGACGTCATCATCGTCGGCTCGGGATTTGCCGGCGCCTTGCTCGCCGATCGTCTCGCCCGTGCGGGAGTCAGCGTCGCCGTTCTCGAGGCTGGCCCCCAGGTCAATCGCGGCGCGGCTTTCCAGACCTTCCTCGACGCGCCAATCAAGACCCCAGAAAGCCCCTACGAGCGACTTGCCGAGGCGGAATTTCCCGACACCGCCAATCCTCATCACTGGTTTCGCCAGTCGGGCCCCGATGTGTTCAAGAGCACCTATCTCAAGGCAGTTGGTGGCACTTCCTGGCATTGGCTCGGCACCTGCGTGCGCTACGTGCCGAACGACTTTCGCATGAACACGCGATTCGGCCGCGCCGTCGACTGGCCCATCGGCTACGACGAGCTCGAACCGCACTACGTCGAAGCTGAACACGAGCTCGGCGTCGCTGGCGACTCGGACGAAGACCTCGGCTCGCCGCGTTCGGCGCCATTCCCGATGCCGCCGATTCCTCGAACCTGGCTCGACCGCGTCTACGAACGCGCCCTGGCGGGAACATCCTATCAAGTGCGGATGACTCCCCAGGCGCGCAATTCCATCGCCTGGCACGGTCGCCCCGCCTGTTGCGGCAGCGCCTCGTGCATCCCGATCTGCCCCGTGGCGGCGAAATACGACGCGCTGGTACACCTGCAACGCGCGCAAGACAATGGCGCCACGATCCACGACCGCACCACCGCCACTTTCATCGAGACCGGCCCTGACGGGCGAATATCCGCGCTGCGCTTGCGCCGCGCCGACGGCACTGGCGACGAGGCTCGCGGCCGCCTCTACGTGCTCGCGGCCAATGCGATCGAAACGCCTCGGCTGCTCCTGCATTCGCGTTCCGAACAAACGCCTGCGGGGGTTGCCAACAAATCGGATCAGGTCGGCCGCAACCTGATGGACCATCCGATCCAGCTTAGCTGGGCGCTCGCCGGCGAACCCGTCTGGCCGTATCGTGGGCCGATTTCGACTTCGGGAATCGAAAACCTGCGCGACGGCGCTTTTCGCGACGCAAGATCGGCCATGCGCATCCAGATCAGCAACGACGGCTGGAGCTGGCCCACCGGCGGCCCGGCGACCCTCGCCGACACGCTGACTCGCCGGGGCCTGGGCGGCGCCGCCCTGCGCCGCGCAATGGCCGACCATGCATCGCGCCACGTCCAGCTCGCAGCGATGACCGAACAGCTCCCCGATCCGGAAAACCGGGTCACGCTCGACTCGACCGACCGTGATCCATACGGGATCCCCTTGCCGCGCCTGCATTATCGCGTTGGCGAGTATTCCCGGGCCGGTCTCGCCGCTGCGCGGGCCGCCCATGGCGAGATATTCGCTCGCCTCAATGCCAGCGAGATTCACCATGCGCAAGAGTTTCAAGGCGCCGGCCACATCATCGGCACAACGTGCATGGGCGACGATCCGCAGCGATCCGTCGTCAACCGCGACTTGCGCTGCCACGACCACGACAATCTGTTCCTCGTCGGCGCGGGAGCCTTCCCCACTGCATCGACCGCCAACCCAACCCTGACCATCGCGGCGCTCGCACTGCGCGCAGCGGCAACGATCACCGAGGCGCTGCGCTAAGTTGGCAGCGTCGCTCCCTCCGCAGGTTCCCGGCCATCCGGGCGGCGGCGCCAATCCCGCTTCCAGCCCCTTCACCGCGCGAATCGCGAATTTCTGCCTCGAACGGCGGCACGGCCTCGCCATCGCAGCCCTCGTCATTGGCCTGCTGCTCGCGGCAGGGATGTTGCGGCTCGATTTCGACAGCTCCCTCGATTCCCTGCTCACCCGCAGCGACCCCTGGCTCGAAGAGCGCGACCGGTTCGCAGCCGAGTTCCCCCAGCCCAGCGAAATCATCTTTGCCTTTCTGGCACCGCAAGGGGCAAGCGTGTTCACGCCAGAGCGGCTGCGGGCGATCGACGAATTGCGCCAGCGCTACCTGGAAATTCCACTGGCGACGCGCCATTCGTCGCTGCTCGACTACTATTCGCCGCGCAATCTGCGTCGCCTGTTCGCCCGCGACTATCGGCAATACGACGATGCCGAGCTCTCCGAGTTGGAGAGAACCGCCAAGGCTGACGAGCTGCTCACGGCCAATCTGCTCTCGGCCGATGCCAGCCTCGCTTTCACGCGCATCCGCCTCGATGCCGACCGCGCCTCGCCCATGCAAGGCTTCGCCGCCGCCAGGCAGGCGCTGCAGCTTCGCAACGAATTGCTCGCCGGTCATCCGGGCCTCGAAATCCACGTCAGCGGCGAGGTCTTGCTCGAGTATTCGAGCCGCCAGTCGATGATCGACGACCTCGGCGGCCTGCTGCCTTTCGTCATCCTCGCTTGCGTATTGTCGATTTGCGCACTGTTTCGCTCGCTGCGCGCCGGCCTGGCGATTCTCGCGCACACCGCGCTGACCCTGCTTTGCACTTTGGGAACCCTGGGCCTTGCCGGCTTTTCCTTCAATACCGTGACGGCGATCGCTCCGGTCGTCATCGTCGTGGTCGCCGTGGCAGGCAGCGTCCACGCCATTTCGATCTATCGCCAGGGCCTGGCGCGACAGATGCGCCCGCCCGAGGCGATGCGCTTCAGCCTGCTGCAAAACATCCGCCCGGTCAGCCTGGCGGCCTTGACCACGGCGATCGGCTTCGCCTCGCTGAACCTGAGCTCCTCGCCGGCGATCCAGGGTTTCGGCAGCACCGTCGCCACGGGAGTGCTGTTTTCCTGGCTGCTCGGCGCCGCCGTGCTGTCCGCCCTGCTCGTGGGGCTGGTCCGGCCCGGCGGTCGGCCCGGGCACGATCATGGCGATCTGTTGCAACGGGCCATGCAAGGCACGATCGAATTTGGCCGCCGCTGGGAACGGCAGCTTTTCTGGCTCTGCACGGCGCTCGCCGTGGCTGGCGTGAGCATGTTGCCGCTCAATGAAACCGACTTCAACCGGCTCGATTTCATCAGCGATGCCGCAGGCCTGCGTGAATACTTCGACGCAGTGGGCGACCGGCTCGACCGCGGCCCCTCGATCAGCTACGGCATCGACACCGGCAGGGAGGGCGGTGCCATCGACCCGGCCTTCCTCGTGCGTCTCGACGCGCTGCTCGCTTCGCTGGCGGAAGCGGGAGACGTCGAATCGACCGTCAGCGTCGTCGAAGTTCTCAAGACCGTCAACGAAATGCGCTACGACGATGCCGCCGCCTGGCTGCTGCCGGACGATGCCGAAACCATCGGCAACTACCTGAACGCCTACCGTTTCGTGCAGAACCGCGACTTCCCCCTGGCCGGGCTGCTCAACGACGACCAGTCGATCGCCACCATGACGGTCAACGCGCGGCCGATGTCGAATCAGCAGTTGCTCGATCTCAATGGCCTGATCGATTCCCGCTTCGGGCAGCACTTCCCCGAGGCTTCGCTGATCCACGGCAGTGGTCTGCTTCTGTTCGCGCGCATGGACGAGCGAGTCACGGTCGAACTGCTGCAAGGCTACTCGCTCAGCCTGGCGCTCATCACCCTGACCCTGATCGCCGGCCTCGGCAGTTTGCGCCTCGGCCTGCTCAGCATCATCCCCAACGTGCTGCCGGCGGCGATCGTGTTCGGCTTCTGGGGCCTGCTCGTGGGCACCCTCGACCCATTCGTGATGATGCTGTTCAGCATCAGCATCGGCCTCGTCGTCGACGACACGGTACACCTGCTGGCGCACTACCTCGAACGCCGGCGCGCCGGCCAAACCTCCGAGGCGGCCATCGCCCACGCCATCCGCACCGCCGGCCCGGCTCTGACGATCACCACCCTGATGCTGACCCTCGGCGTGCTCCTCCTCATGGCCGCAAGCACCTTCTACTTCCAGCAAGCCGCCAGACTCCTGGCCCCCATCGTAGTCCTCGCCCTCGCCCTCGACCTGCTCTACCTCCCGGCGATACTGAAGCGAGGCGGTTCGATTTCTCGTAAAATGGCTCGGAAGCAAAATGGGAGCGGGGCCGAGTGAATTCACGCTACAGATCGTTTAATGAATTCTTCGCTGAGCTTGCCGCGCAGCCAGCGGGGCCTCACGAGTGGCAGCGCGAGCTCGCGGAACAGCCTGGCTGCACGAATCGCCTCGTGCGGATTCCCACGGGCTTTGGCAAGACCCTGGGTGTTTTTGCGGCTTGGGCTTGGAATAGGGTCGCTTTGGGCAACCCCGACTGGCCGCGACGGCTCGTCTGGTGCCTGCCGATGCGCGTGCTGGTCGAGCAGAGCGGAGCTGAAGTTGAAAAAGCGCTGCAGCGGCTGAGCCTGCTCCAGGACCCACACAACCCGGGAAAAGGCGATGTAGGCGTCCATGTCCTCATGGGCGGTGCGGACTCCGGGCGATGGCATCTCTACCCCGAGGCCGATGCGGTGCTGATCGGCACCCAGGACATGCTCCTGTCCCGAGCGATGAATCGAGGCTATGCCAGCCCTCGGGCGCGGTGGCCGATGGAGTTCGGGCTACTCAATCAGGATGCGCTGTGGGTGATGGACGAAGTGCAGCTCATGGACGTCGGCCTTGCCACATCGGGGCAATTGCAGGTGTTCCGCGACCAGGACGAGCAGGCGAACAAGTCGCTGCGCCCCTGCTACACGTGGTGGATGAGCGCCACATTGCAGCGCAAATGGTTGAGCAAGAGCCCAGACACCAAGCCACTCATCGCCAAGTTGCCACAATCGCGGATCGCTGCCGATGCGAGGTGCGGCACGCTCTGGGAAGGCGTCAGCAAGCGTCTTGAAAACATCTCCTGTGACAACGTGGCTGCTCTGGCGAGAGAAGTGGCTGAAAGGCACGAGAAGCAGGGCTTTGGTCGAGACGGGCCGACCCTGGTGGTTCTGAACACGGTCAAGCACGCTGTCGAAGCTTGGGAAAAGCTCAAAAAGGATCCTATCATCAAGGGTAACAACGTTGAAGTGCGGCTCGTCCACAGCCGCTTTCGGCCTGCCGAACGCCAATCCTGGGGCAGAAAGTTTCTCAATCGCGATGCTTGCACCCCTGGCACTAACCGCATCATCGTTGCCACGCAAGTGATCGAGGCCGGTGTGGACATATCGGCAAAGCTGCTCGTGACCGAACTGGCGCCCTGGACCAGCCTGGTGCAGCGGTTCGGTCGCTGTGCACGGTGGGCGGCGAGGCCGGGATCCGCAACAACAGTCGGAAAGGTCGTCGTGGTGGACTTCAAGCATGACAGCGACAAGAAGGCTGCTCCCTATGCGCTAAAGGAGCTCGAAGCCGCTCGGAACGTGTGCGAAGAGCTGAAAGACGTCGCTTCGCTCCACCTCGAGCAATTCGAGGACTCACACCCCGAACTGCTTCCCCAGCTCTATCCCTATGAACCCCTGCACCTTCTGCTACGTCACGAGCTAGAAGAGCTTTTCGATACCTCGCCCGACCTGTCCGGTGCCGATATAGACATCAGTAGGTTCATTAGATCTGGCGACGAGCGTGATGTGCAGGTGTTCTGGGCCGATGCAGAAGACAAGACTGCGCCACCACCCACCTTGAAGCCCAAGCGAGAAGAGTTATGCAGCGTTCCGTTCCTGGATGCGCAGCAATGGCTATGTGGTAGCGGCAAATCGCCAAAGCTGGTTTCAGGAACCAGAGCCTGGGCGTGGGATTGGCTTGATCGCAGTTGGCGCGATGCAAAACGCCAAGATATCTATCCCGGCCAAACCCTCATGGTTGATGCCCGAGTCGGTGGATATAGTCCAGACAAGGGCTGGGACCCCAAACTCAAGCGAAGCGTAGAGACACTTCACCAGGAGGAGGAGCAGAAATATGAGGAGCGCGCCTGCTGGAAATGGAAAGATGGTGGCGTGCAGGCTGGAACTCGCAGAGTGCGAAAATCGTTGCCTCCCGACGAACACGCCGATGCCGCCGAAGACGATGAATCCTTGAGCATCAGTGACGGCTGGCAGACGATCGCGACCCATGGCCTTGAAACCGGAGAACTCGCCACTCGAATCGCGCAAGCCGTCGCCCCCGGCATGGTCTCGATATTGCATTTGGCCGGACGCTGGCACGATCTTGGCAAGGCCCACCCGGCATTTCAGGATTCCATTCAAGCTACAGACCGGCCCACTAGGCAGGATATGGCAAAGGCTCCAGATGCCGCTTGGCCGTGCAGTACACACCATATGTACCGAATCGATGGCAAAGACCAGCGACGCGGCTTCAGGCATGAATTGGCAAGCGTTCTCGGGCTATTCGGCGTGCTGCGGCGACACGAGCCGAATCATCCGGCGCTGCTTGGGCCTTGGCGCGATCTGTTCAAGGCCATGGGCGAAGGCCAAAACGGGGGCGCCCCCGAACACTCCACCCGCACGGCCATCGCGGCGGCAACTTCCATCGAACAAGAGATACTCGACCTTGGTGCCGACGAGTTCGACTTGCTCGCCTATCTCGTTTGCGCTCACCATGGGAAGGTGAGAATGTCCTGGCACGCAAGCCCCGCCGACCAGAAGTCCGCCGGCGCCAAGCTGCGAATTCGCGGCATCTGCGAAGGCGATGTGTTGCCGCCGACCCTATTGGCAGACGTGCATGGCTTCTGTCATGATTTGCCGGAGACAGCTCTTGGCCTGTCACCTTCCGTGATGGGCCTGAGCCGGGACACAGGACGAAGCTGGACCGAACGAGTGTTGCACCTGATCGAGCGGCATGGCCCCTTTGCCCTGGCTTGGCTGGAGTCGCTGCTGCGGGCAGCCGATCAACGCGCATCGATGCAGGCAAAGCCGGATAGGCTACTGCAGAAGACGCAACCAACGGAGCACGATGATGACCGAAGCAGAGCTGGAAGAGAAGGTTCGACGCTGGCGCCAGTTGCCCTTGGCGGAACGTCAACGCCGCCACCAGGAGGCGATTCCTCGCTACGTGGCCAACTCCATGGCCATGGAAGGCGAACCAGTGAGCGAGGAGTGGCTTCGAGAACAACTCGCCGACCTTATTCAGCAACGCGCTACGTCGAAACCACGCGCGGTATCCTGAGCTACCAGCAGCTTGCGCCTCTACTTGCCAGGCAGGTTGCAAACGCTGAGTTAGAGATCAGCGAGGGATCATTCGCCGATACGCCCCTATCCGACCTGACGCTGGAATTGCATCGTCGGCTCTGTGGCGAGTTGACGCCAAGCATGGCCGGGCGATGGCGGAGCAAGGATGTTCGGGTGGGGGCGCACAGCCCGCCCCCCTACTGGCGCGTTCCCGTTTTGATGCACCAGTTCGCCGCAGACCTTGCGGTGCGCCTGAATCAGCCTGGTCAGGCACCCGTGGCCCGCGTTATGGAAAACCTGACTTTTGCCGAAGGCCAGTTCTTGTGCATTCACCCATTCGAGGACTTCAACGGCAGGGTTTCCCGGCTCTTCTTGCAGGAATTGCTGCGCCGGATGGGAATGCCCACCGTCGAGATGGCAACCTCAACAGAGGACGAGAGACAACGCTACTTTGCCGCTCTTCAGGCTTTCGACCAGCATGATCCCCGCCCACTCGCCGCATTCTGGCAATGGCGATTTTCCCGGAGTGCAGCATGACGATCCACATTCATGAGCTTGGCGGCTGTGCCCCTGCACCGCTCGCCCACTATCTCAAGGCATTGGGCATTCTGCGCCTCGTATCTGAGCAAGCAGATGCGGAGGCTCGAGGTTGGTGGGGTGGCGATCAGTTCAGACTCACTACTTCATTGTCTCGAATCGACCTAAACGACTTCTTTTTGCACGAATACCGTGCAACGCCCATCATCTCCCCGTGGAACAAAGGCTCCGGGTTCTTCCACACGCAGGATCCGGCTATGCATCCCCTGGAGACATCCCCCAGCCCTCGATTCGCTGCGTTTCGTGAGGGAATCAAGGCAGGGCGAGCCTTGAGCGATGAGATTGCACTGGCAGACCGAGTAATCCGGAACATCAAGGAAGAAACCAAAGTGCCGGGAATGAGCAAGGCAGGAAAAGAGCGGCTGAAGAACTCGGACGATTACAAGAGCAGACTTCGAGAGGCGGAAAAGAAGTTCAAACAGTTGAAGGCCAATTTGATTCCCAATTTGCGGCTGAGCTGGCGTAATGCAGAACGCGAGTGGCTCGATGCTGCCATGGTGCTGGGAAGCGACGGGGAACCCAGTTACCCCGCCCTTCTCGGTAGCGGAGGCAACGACGGTAGGCTGGATTTCACCAACAATTTCATGAAGCGGCTCGGGGAGGTTTTTGATCTGGACAGTGAATCCGGCGGGCCGCAACCACACACAGCAGCGTGGTTCGCAGGGGCTCTCTGGGGCACACCGATAACCGGCTGTATTGCCAAACAGCCAGTGGGCCAGTATCTGCCCGGCACGGTTGGCGGAGCGAATAATGCAAATGGGCCAAACTCCGACAGCATCCTGAATCCTGTCGATTTCATTCTGGCGTTGGAGGGCACCATAGCGTTTACATCACACGCAACTCGCCGCCTTGGATTGTCTGTGTCTGCCCGTGCTGCATCGCCTTTCGCAACAAGTTCCAGCGCGGCGGCATACGCAAGTGCGGCAGCGGACGACGGAAGTGCAAGGGGCGAGCAATGGATGCCACTCTGGTCAAAGCCTTCGTCATACCCCGAATTGCAAAGATTGCTGGCGGAGGGCCGGGCACAATTGGGAACCACCACTGTTCGCGAGCCTCTCGACTTTGCGAGAGCCGTGAAGCGCCTTGGGGTCGCCCGTGGCATCCGGGCTTTCCAGCGTTACGGCTACATTGAGCGGAACGGCCAATCAAACTTGGCCGTTCCGCTTGTCCGTTTTGATGTGGTAGAAGCGCCCGTCGAACATATCGCCTGCATTGAAGATCTCGATTTGTGGCTACGTCGCTTGCGCCGCAAGGCTGACGACCGCAATGCACCTGCCCGGCTGATTCAAGCAGCCAAGAATCTGGAAGATTCGCTCATCGCTGCCACCGAGCTTCCCCACCTTCCTGATCGCTGGCAATGGATCTTGAAGTGCCTGGCAGATATCGAAAAGATAATGCCGCAGGGAGGCGATCTCGATGCAGGACCGATTCCCAAGCTTCGCCCGGACTGGATTACGGCTGCCTACGATGACTCCAGCGATTTCCGTCTGGCCCTCGCCTTTGCATTGCAAACAGGCCCGTGCGACTGGGACCATGTTGCTGCACCAATCCGACGCCACTGGCTGCCGTTGGCACGTGATGCCGATGTGGTCATGCAGGGGCGCGATGGACTTCGGGACGCTATCGCACTGGTTCAGCGCCGCGTCATCGAAGGTGCCCAGCGCTCTCATCGGCACCTGCCCTTGATGTCGGAACCGGGGGCATCGGCCAGCGCCAGTGACCTGTCCGAGCTGCTGGCAGAACGTGTTGACCTGAATCGCATCAATGCACTGGCTCGTGCATTCATGGCCCTGGACCGGAAGCAATGGAGGCGAGCGCCCATACGCCTCTCTTCGCCGGAGCTTGACCACTGGCCCGACGAAGCCTGGCTGGCGATTCGCTTGTGTACGCTTCCTTGGAAGCTCAAAACCCACTCCGGGTTTGTGCTCGACATCGGCACCGACCCTGCGATTGTTCGCCGTTTGGCCGCCGATGATGCGGAGTCCGCAATCACGATCGCGCTTCGGCGCTTGGCTGCGGCAGGAGTCCGCTGCACCATCCGCGCGGGCACCGCAGCACCCAATATCGCCAGGTTGTGGGCTGCTGCACTCGCCTTCCCCATTTCCGAAAGAACCGCCGCACGGTTCCTTGAATATCTTGACCCAAGCAAAAGGAGTAGCCATGTCCACTGAAGCAACCGTAGACCTCCAGCCCCTCAAAAAAGCCACAAGGGTTCTCTTCGAGATTCCGCTTGAAGTGTTGCAGGGGAGCCGGTTCCAGCCGACGGGGTTCCCAAGCCTCGGTGCCGCCCGTTTCCAATCTGAATTTGGCGAAAGTCTGCTCGTCGAATCAGCCCAGAGCATGGCCAATCGCTTGGAGATGACCATTTGGGATTCCGCTAAAAAAAATGTTAGGTCTGAACTGGAAGGACTGTCCCATGTGGTGGTTAGGCGAAACGGCGATTTCTTGACCGACACGATTCTTGAGTCCCACCGGCTGAACAGCCCCTATCTGCTGGAAGGGAAAGACAAGACGTTCATCAACCAATTGAAAGAAGAGTTGAGTGTACTCGATACAGGGCCGATTGATCGAAAGAAGCTCGCTGAAGCCCTCTTGACATATGACGTCAACTCGCTGCTGCACGGCGTATTTCTCGCCAAAAAGGAGTTGGCGGGTGGGCGTCTTCGTGTGGCTCGAGCGCTCTCTGCCTTCATCGAGGCAGACGGTGTGCACGTAGCGGCTTCGGGCGGAGTCAAGAACGACCATGTAAATCCACAAGGGGACACCGGTAAGGGCTTCGGCAATGTTCCCTTTGCCCGTGACGAATACACCGCTGAGTCGATCACGCTCTATGTCAATTTGGACTTGGCGCAGATTCGTGGTTACGGGCTTGGTGAAGACGCCGAGCGACTGCTGATTCTCCTCGCGCTATATAAGCTCAGGGCCTTGACCGATGAAGGCATGCGCCTGCGCACAGCCTGCGATCTTCGTGTGCAAAGCTCCGATATTCGCGCAACCATGCCCGAAGGCTGGCACCTGCCAGCCCTTGACGATTTGATAACCGACCTGGAAGCTGCGATCAATGCCTGCAAGGGAAAAATGAAAGTGACCGCCGTGACTTTCGAGGACGAGCTCAGAAAAGGCAAAAAGCAAGAAGATTCCGTGACTGCCGAGGCATCAGAGGAGGCCGAGTAGCCCCATGCCCGTCACTCTCGAATTCCGTTTCCCGGCAGGGCGCTACCACGCCACGCCTTACGGCCATCATGTGAATGAGGGGCTGATCGAATGGCCTCCATCGCCCTGGCGTATCCTCCGGGCACTGATCTCCGTTGGCTATACATCAGGAGCATGGAACGGCAGCGGTCCTTCCTGCCCGGCTCGAGAACTTTTTACCAAGCTGGCGGACGAACTGCCGAGCTACCGCTTGCCATCGGCCATAGGCACGCACAGTCGTCACTACATGCCGATTGGGTGCCTGGACTCGAAGACAAAGCTCGAAAAAACGACCTTGGTGTTCGATACCTGGGCACGGGTTGAAGGCGAAGGCAACGATTCGGCATTGCTGGTCAGATGGGAAAACTGCTCCTTGACCCCTGATGAAGGTAAGCATCTTGAAACACTGATCTCGCGCTTGGGTTATCTGGGTCGATCAGAGAGCTGGGTAGCTGGTCGGGTTCTCGATGAAAGCGAGAATGAATGGGAGCCGAATTGTTTCCCGGAGCAACCTGCCGCTTCGGCAGACCAAGCATGGGAACAGGTTCCACTACTTGCACCCACCAGCGCACCCGATTTTGAACAGTGGCGCAAGGAAAGAGTGAGAGAGGCGCTTGCCGGCTTGCCGCTCCCGGAAGGCAGGAAGCCATCTCAGGCACTGCTCAAAAAACGCAAGAGGAAAGAGGAGCCTTATCCCGCCGACCTGCTCGACTGCCTGCAAAAGGACACCAACTGGCTGCGTTCCCACGGCTGGAGCCTGCCTCCTGGCAGCGGACGCGTGTTCTACTGGCGACCTTCCCATGCCATATCGATCGGCTTGCCACGGCCAAGGCCCACGAGACCCCAGGCGCCTCCGGTGGAAGCGATGCTGCTGTCGCTGACCAATGACAGCCGCAATGACCACGCACTACCGCCAATCACGCGAACACTGCCGCAGGCCGAGCTTCTGCATTCTGCACTTATTGGGACCGCAGCAAAGACCGCAGCAAAAACAAGAGGAACCGTTCCCCCGGAATTGACCGGCACAGACGAGCATGGCCGGCCCCTTGGCGGCCCCCACGAGCACGCCCACGTGAACCCGCTCGACCTTGATGGTGACGGCCATCTGGACCACTTCCTTGTCTGGGCGAAGATGGGGTTGGGCGTCGACGCGCAGGCCGCCGTCCGCATGGTGCGCAAGACCTACATGAAAGGCAAGGTGGCGCCGCTCCGCCTTGCGGTGTCCGCACTCGGCAAGCTGAAAGATATGGGGCGACTGCACGGAAGCTGCCGCGGCGCCTCCAAGTGGGTTTCCCTGACGCCCTTCGTCGCGCCGCGATACGCCAAGGCTCGCGGGCGCAACACTCTGGAAGGCCAGGTGCGAGCCGAACTCGAGTCGCGAGGCTTCCCGGCGCCCCTGGCAGTGCGTGTGCTCTGGCCCTCAGGCCCTGCCCGCACCGAAGTGGGCGGCACGGCTCGATCCGAGGCGAGCTGGGCTCGATTTCGTCACTTCCAGCTCTCTCGCCGGAAAAATCCGCAGCCTCCCGTGCCGGTCGGGCATGCCGTAGAGATCGAGTTCGCCAATCCGGTTCGTGGGCCGATCGCCTTGGGCTACGGGTCGCATTTCGGCTTGGGCCTGTTCGTGTGCAGCGCAAATTCCCCGACAAATCACCGGTTAAAATCTCGCCAAATCACCGGTTGATTTTTCGCCAAATCACCGGTTAAAATTTCGCCAAATCACCGGTTACGGAGTCAGCAGGCGGGTGCGGCCATCGTCTGGCGACCTGCATCGGCAACTCGGCATAAGAGGCGGTTCCTCATGAACTATCTTCCTCGCATCGTCGAAGCGGAGCTGTCGCTGCTGCTCGAATCGACCGGCGCGGTGCTCATCGAAGGCCCGAAGGCCTGCGGGAAGACCGAAACGGCGAGACGCGCCGCAGCGAGCGAAGTGCTGCTCGATCTCGACGAAAGCGCGAGACGGCTGATCGACATCGACGCCGCAGCGGTGCTCGACGGGGACGTGCCCCGGCTCATCGATGAATGGCAGCTCGCGCCTGCGGTTTGGAACCATGTGCGTCGCGAGGTTGATCGGCGCGGCGCACTGGGTCAATTCATTCTTGCCGGTTCCGCCACGCCAGCCGATGACCAGTCGCGGCATACAGGTGCGGGCCGTTTTTCCCGGTTGAAAATGCGGCCTTGCTCCTTGCGTGAATTGGGACAGTCGTCGGGCGAGATCTCGCTCGCCAAGCTGCTGCAAGGGGAGCCGCAACGCGCCACGCGGAAGGAAATGACGATCCACTCGCTTGCCGAGACGATTTGCGCCGGCGGCTGGCCTGGCAACATCGGCAAGTCCCTGCCCGGGGCGCTTCGTGCCAATCGCGGTTATGTCGCGGAAATCTGCCGCGCCGACATATCCCAGGCGAGCGACAAGAGGCATGACCCGGTCAAGGTGGAGCGGCTGTTGCGCTCGCTGGCGAGAAACGTGGCGACGCCGATAGCAATGAGCAAGCTGGCAGCCGACGTGGGCGGCTCGAACGGGCAGCAACTGCACCCGGAAACGACCGCCGAATACCTCGAAGCGCTCACCCGGCTAATGGTCGTGGAAGACCAGCCGGCCTGGTCCCCGAATCTGCGCTCTCGCAACCGGCTTCGCGCTGCGGCTTCGCGGCACTTCGTCGATCCGTCACTTGCCACGGCGGTTTTGGGAATCGCACCGAATCGCCTGCTCGAGGACCTCGCCTATTTTGGTTTCCTGTTCGAGTCCCTCGTGATTCGCGACCTGCGAATCTACGCGCAAGCGACCGACGCGCGCGTCTACCACTATCGGGAAAAGGACGGGCTGGAAGTCGATGCCGTGGTGGAAACCGCAGACGGGCGCTGGGCGGCGTTCGAGGTCAAGCTGGGGCAGCGCTGGGTCGCCGAAGGGCAGAAGAACCTGCGCCGACTCGCCGCAAGGCCCGCTGCAACCGAACATGGCAAACCCGCCGCTCTCGCGGTAATCGTCCCCAACGGATATGGGCACTTCCAGCCTGGCGAGGTCGGCGTCATTCCGATCAATGCGCTAGGCCCATGAGCCGAATGTGCCCACGAGACGCACTTCGAGCATTGGTTTGGCCTGTTCGAATCCAACTCGCCGGCGGTGAAGTGATCTGAAGCCGCTGCGCCCAGGTCGACGGCGGCAGCGAGTTCCGCGCCGACTTCGGGCAGGCCTGCCAGACAGTCCCTGTTCGTCTCACATGTGCTGAACCTGTTCAACGACTTGCCCGTGACGGGGGGTTCTGGTATAAATCGCGCCTTTCCAATCGCCGGGGGCTCGCCTGGCGGCAAGCGAGGTAAATACGATGTCACGGATCTGCATGGTGACTGGCAAGCGGCCAAAAGTCGGCAACAACGTCTCCCACGCGCAGAACAAGACCAGGCGCCGGTTTCTGCCAAACATCCACAGTCACAGGTTCTGGGTCGAGTCGGAGCAACGGTTC
>RKSA01000169.1 GCA_007571115.1 Gammaproteobacteria bacterium | reverse complement strand
GTCGACGGCTTTCGCCGCGAAACTCTTGACGCCACGCTCGAGCGCCACGGTTGCGCCGACCGGCTCGGCGACGAGCCGGGCAGCGACGCCATCACAGGCTTCATGCGCGGCTTCATCGATCTCGTGGTCGAGCACGACGGCTGCTGGTACGTGCTCGACTACAAGTCGAACTGGCTCGGCGACCAGGCCGGGGACTACCGGCGCGAATGCCTCGACGCGGCGATGAGCGAGCATCGCTACCACCTGCAATACCTGATCTATCTGCTCGCCTTGCACCGCTATCTGCGGCAGCGCTTGCCCGACTACGACTACGAGCGCCACATCGGCGGCGTTTTCTACCTGTTTCTGCGCGGCATGGCGCCGGCTGCGGGGATGTCCCGGGGAGTGTTCTTCGACCGCCCTTCGCGGCAATGCATCGAGGAATTGGACGATTGCATGGGAGGCAAGTCCCAATGACGGCTCTCGAACCCGTCGAAACGCTGCACCGGCACCGCCACATCAGCGACATCGACCGTCATTTCGCGGCGCTGGTCGCCGATTTTCCGGGTGGCGAGGTGCCCCAGGTTCCGCTCGCGGCAGCGCTGGCGAGTGCCCATGCCCGTGCTGGCCACGTCTGCGTCGCGTTGGCGGAAATCGCCGGCAGCGAATGGCCACGCGAGATCGCTCCCAGCGAGTCGGCAGGGCCCGGCGTGCGGCTTCCCGGCTTCGCAGCATGGCGCGAGGAGCTTGCGACGAGCGCTGTTGTCGCGCATTTGCCATCGATAGGAAAGGGTGACGCGGCTCTCGTCGATGCCGCCGACCCCGATCAGGCCGGCGCCGAAACCCGGCCGCTCGTTCTCGATGACGCTGGCCGACTCTATCTTGCACGGCTATGGAACCGTGAGCAGGCGGTGGCAAAAAGCTTGCTGGAGCTCGCCGCCAAGGCGCGGGCCGTGCCGGATGGTGACCGCTTGCCGAAGGTTCTCTCCAGATTGTTCGGCGCAGACCCGCGCAACAACCGGCCGCGACAGGCAGCCGAGGCTGCGCTGACACGCGGGCTTTGCTGCGTCTCCGGCGGCCCCGGAACGGGCAAGACCCATGCCGTTGCCGGCATGATTTCGGCCTTGGTCGAGCTCGGCTTGGCAAGCTTCGACAGCATCGCCCTCACCGCGCCGACCGGCAAGGCCGCCGCCCGCTTGCAGGAAGCGACCCGCGCTGCCCTGGGAAAGCTGCCGGGCAAGGCAGGCGCCGCTGCGGAAGCTGTCGTGACCGTCAACACGGTGCATCGCTGGCTATTGCAGAACGAAGCCGAAAGGCGCCTGGTCAAGGCGCTCGTCATCGACGAGGTTTCGATGGTGGACTTGCGGCTCATGCAGCAGGTCCTGCTGGCCCTTCCTGCCGAGGCGCGGCTCATCCTGCTCGGCGATGCGCACCAGCTTTCCTCGGTGCAGCCAGGCTCGGTGTTCGCCGATGTCTGTGCCGCTGCCGCGAGCCAGGGCTCGCCGCTACAGCCCTGTTTCACTCCCTTGCAGCACAACTGGCGGTTCGATCCGGACAGCGGAGTCGGCAAGCTGGCGGTGGCGGTCAAGGAAGGCAACGCTGACCAGGCCATGCGAGCACTCAGCCCCCAGGAACCACAACAAGAGCCGCCAGACATCAGGCTGGAAGCGCTCGCCGACAACGCAGCCTTCGACTCCCTCGCCACGGAATTCGCCGACTTGCACTACGCGCCGATGGTCGAAAGGTTCCGCAGCGGCCAAGGCATCGACCTGACTGACGACCAGAGCAACCCGTTTCGCGGCTTCATGACGCTTTGCGCGCATCGCGCGGGAGGATTCGGTTCAAGGCGTTTCAACGAACTCATCGAGCAGGCGCTTCGCGCTCGCGGCCTTGTTCCGGAAGATGCCGAGTTCTATCCGGGGCGGCCCATCATCGTCACGCGCAATGACTCGCAGACCGGGCTGGCCAATGGCGATAGCGGAATCGTCGTGGTTGACGATCAAGGCGCGCGGAAAGTCTGGTTCCCGGAATTGCGCGACGCCACCGGCGGCGCCAAGCTCGTGGCGCCATCGCGGCTGCCAGCCCACGAAAGCTTCTTCGCCTTGACCGTGCATCGCTCGCAAGGTTCGGAATACGACGAGGTCGCGGTGATTCTTGGTCCGGAACGATCGAGAGTCAACAGCCGGGAGCTGCTCTATACCGCCGTGACTCGCTCGCGGGGCAAGCTCGTCGTCTACGCCAGCGAGGCGGCGCTCAAAGCCGCCATCGAACGCAAGACCCAGCGCTGGTCGGGATTGCAAGACGCGACAGCTTGCGCGTGAATGGCTACAATGCCGCAATAGCTCCGAACGGGTTTGCCACGATGAACCGTGCCAGAATCATGCACTACCTGCCCTGGGCCCTGGCGATCTTCGTCGCGGTCGTGTTCGTGCAGTCACTGTTCTTCAAGTTCGGCAATTCCTACGAGACCCAGCACATTTTCACGACCATCGGCGACTGGATGGCAGCCATTGGCGTGCCTGTGGCGATCGCCTCGGGTTTCGCCGCCTGGGGTGGCTATCTGATCGGTTCGGTCGAATTGCTCGCTTCGGCGCTGTTGCTGATTCGCAGAACCCAGCCCTTCGGCGCCTTGATCGGCCTCGTGGTCATCAGCGGCGCGATCTTCTTCCACCTTTTCACGCCCCTTGGCGTCAGCGTCGTCATCAGCGAAACGGGGCAGCGCGACGGCGGCCAGTTGTTCGCCCTGGCGGTCGGCGTGCTCGCCGCAACAGCGGCGATCGTGTGGCTGCGCCGCGGCGAACTGCCCTTCCTAGGCGGCGCCAGAGAATGACGAGGCAGAACCAGCGGAGTGATCGTGCTGCACTTCCCGCAGCAGCACCGCTCCGGTCATTTCCGCTGGAATCGGCAGTTTGAGCAGTTTCAGCATCGTCGGCGCGATGTCGCAAAGGCTGCCTTCGCCGATGAATTCCAGGTCGGCGGCGCCGACGTAGACCAGCGGTACCGGCCCGGTGGTATGCGAGGTCAGGGGCTGACCCGTTTGCGCGTCGAGCATCTGCTCGACGTTGCCGTGGTCGGCAGTGACGAGCAGCTCGGCGTCGGATTCACGCACCGCTGCAACGATTTCGCCCAGGCATCGATCGACAGCCTCGACCGCCTTGACCGAAGCTGCGAAATCGCCGGTATGGCCGACCATGTCGCCATTGGCATAATTGCAGATGATCGCGTCGAAGTCGCCGGAGGATATCGCCGCCGTCAATCGCCCGGTCAGCTCGAAGGCCGACATTTCCGGCTTCAGGTCATAGGTCTTGACCTTGGGAGAGGGAATCAGCACGCGTTCCTCGTTGGCGAAAGGCTGTTCCCGACCGCCGTTGAAAAAGAACGTGACGTGGGCGTACTTCTCGGTTTCCGCGATGCGCAATTGCGAGCGGCCGTGGCTTGCGAGCCAGTCGCCGAGCACATTGTCCAGGCGCTCGGGTGGGTACGCGCAACTCGCGGCGATGTCGGCGGCGTATTCGGTGAGCATGACGAAGTCGCTCAGCCGGGGCCGGGCTTGGCGAACGAAACCGTCGAAATCGTCCTGCACAAAGGCTCTGGCGAGCTGGCGAGCGCGGTCAGCGCGGAAATTCATGAACACGACGGCATCGTCATCGGCGATCAGCGCATCATCCGCAGCGCCGATCAGGCTCGCTTGCACGAATTCATCGTCTTCGCCGCGATCGTAAGCGGCTCGCAGCGCCGATTCGGCATCCTCGTAGCGGAAAGGCGCCTGGCCGCTGGTCAGCATCGAGTATGCCGACGCCATTCGTTCCCAGCGCTGGTCGCGGTCCATGGCGTAATAGCGGCCGCAGATCGAGGCGATCTTGCCGCGGCCGCTCGCCGCAAGTTTTGCCTCGGTGCGCCGCAGCGAGGCAAGCGCGCTGCGCGGCGGCGTATCGCGACCGTCAAGAAAAGCGTGGACGCACAGTTTCTCGACACCCCGCTCGAGGGCCAGATCGAGCATCGCCATGATCTGGTTCTCGTGGCTGTGAATGCCTCCGGGAGATAGCAGGCCGAGCACGTGGAGCGCCGAGCCTTTGCTCGCCACCTTGTCCGCTGCGGCGGTCAGGGCGGGGTTGCGGAAAAATCCGCCTTGCTCGATGTCGCGCTCGATCCGGCTCAAGGTCTGGTACACCACTCGCCCGGCGCCGAGATTCATGTGGCCGACCTCGGAATTGCCCATCTGCCCTCGAGGCAGGCCGACCGCTTCGCCCGAAGTGCGGATCAGCGTATGGGGCGCTTCGCGCCACAAAGCGTCCCAATTGGGGCTTTCGGCAGCATGGATGGCGTTGAAATCGCTTTCCTCGCGATGGCCCCAGCCATCGAGAATCAGCAGCACGGCAGTGGTTCGTTGGTGCATGGCGGCAAGTCGAGCCCTGTCCCGGGCACTGGCAGGAAAGCCCGAATTATCCGCGATCTGAACGCTGATTGACAGCGGGTTTTTTGCTGGCTTCGTATTTGCAGATGCTGTAGTCGTGGGGGTTTTCGGGGTTGCTGGGGAAGTGCTGTTCGGAGAGCTTGTGCCATTCGGCTTCGCGGAATCCGGCGAGTTTCGTGTCGCCGGGGATGTCGGCGTGGACGTGGGTGAGGTAGAACCATCGCGCAAGCTTCTGTTCGATCGCGGCATGATACAGTTCGGCGCCGCCGATGATGAATGCCTTGCCGCTTGCGCTGCGGGCGGCTGCGGCCTGGGCGGCGCGCAGGGCGTCTTCGAGCGAGTTTGCGACCGTCGCGCCTTCGGCGTGGTAGCCGGGCCGCCGGGTGACGACGATATTGGTCCGGCCTGGCAGCGCCTTGCCGATCGATTCCCAGGTCTTGCGCCCCATGATGACGCAATGGCCCATGGTCACGCGGCGGAAATGACGCATGTCCTCGCGCAGGCGCCAGGGAAGCGCGTTGTCGCGGCCGATGACGCCGTTGCGCGCCACGGCGCAGATCAGGGCAAGCTCCATGGCGCGGCCTACACCGAAAACGGATACGCGATGGGTGGATGGTGCTGGTAGCCTTCCACCGCGAAGTCGTCAAGACTTACCCAGGTTTCCAGATCCCGCAGGCTGCTGATTTCGGGATTGATGCGCAGGCGAGGCGAGGGGAAGGGCTCGCGATGAAGCTGCACGTCGCGCATCAATTCGAGCTGGTCTTCGTAGATGTGCGCGTTGACGATCTTGTGCCAGGCGCGGGCCGGGCGGCGGCCGGTGATTTGCGCCATCAGCGCGAGCAGGGCGAACACTTGCACCTGGTTGAAATTGAGGCCGAGAGGAACGTCGCAGGAACGCTGATAGCTCGTCAGGTACAAGTCGTCGCCGAGCAGCGAGAACGTGTGCGAATACAGGCAGGGGCGCAAGCAGCCGAGATGCAGCTCGCCGGGGTTGTAGAAAGTGAGAATCTCGCCGCGGTCGTCGACGCCGGCCGACAGATGCTCGACGATGCAGCGCAACTGGTCGACGCTGCCGCCGTCGGGGCGGCGCCAGCTCCGGCCTTGCACGCCATAGACGCGGCCCATGTCGTCCTCGCCCTTGCGCGCCGGATTGTCGAGCCATTCGCGGTTGGCGTTGGCGTTGGCATCCCAGGTTTTCGTTCCCAAGGCGCGGAAATCGGCCGCATTGTCGTAGCCGCGCAAATAGCCGAGCAGCTCGGCGAGGGCCGCTTTCCAGTAGCTCTTGCGCGTCGTGACCAAGGGGAACTCGTTGTTCCCGACATCGTATTCAAGGTCGGCATTGATGATCGTCAGGCAGCGCTTGCCCGTGCGTTCGTTGGCAATCCATTCGCCTTCGTCGATGATCTTCCGGCATAGCTCGAGATATTGCCGCATCAGTCGGGCACCGGTTTTGCGGCCCGCCGCGAATACGCCAGCCAAAGCAGGAACAGGCCCAGGCCGAGCATGGGCAGGCAAAGCAGTTGCCCCATGGTCAGCCAATCGAATGCGACGAAGCCGATATGCGCATCGGGCTGCCTGGTGAACTCGGCGAGGAAACGCAACGATCCGTAGCCCAGCAGAAACAGCGCCGAAACCGCGCATTTGGGCCGCTTGCGAGAAGAGAACCACCAGAGCAGGGCAAATAGCGCCAGCCCTTCGAGGGCCATCTGATAGAGCTGGGACGGATGCCGCGACAGCGAATCGACGTGGGGAAACACCATCCCCCAGGGAAGCTCGGTGGGCCTCCCCCATAGCTCGCCGCCGATGAAATTGCCGAGGCGACCAGCGGCCAGCCCCAACGGCACGGCGGGGGCGACGAAATCGGTGACGATGAAAAAATCCTTGCCGATGCGGCGACCGTAAAGCCAGCTTGCGAACAGGACTCCAAGCAAGCCGCCGTGGAAGGACATTCCGCCTTCCCAGACACGCAACAGCCACAAGGGGTCAGCGAGAAAGCGGTCGAAGTTGTAAAACAGCACCGAGCCGAGCCGACCGCCAAGCACCGCGCCCAGGGCGCAATAGAACAGCAGGTCCGAGACTTGCGTTGCGCTCCAGTCGTTCCATCGATCGCGGCGGGCGCGCAAGTTGCCGAGCCACCAGGCTGCGCCAAAGCCGACGATGTACATGATCCCGTACCAATGGATGCTGATCGGCCCGATAGCGAGGGCGACAGGATCGAATTGCGGAAAGGTCAGCATGTGACGGGAACCCCGGTTGCGCCAGGCGAACGTCTTTCAGAATTG
>RKSA01000163.1 GCA_007571115.1 Gammaproteobacteria bacterium | reverse complement strand
AACTCGTGCAGCTCGTAGCCGCTGCCAGCGCCGCTCAGGGCGGTGGCCGTGGCGAGGCCAACGCTGGAACTGGCGCGGTAGCCAAAGCGGATGTCCCTCTTTCCATTCACGTACACCCCGGAACCGCGATGCGTTCCCGCGACGATCACCGTGGAGAGGTAGGCGTCATCAACGGCCGTGGTCTCGTTGTCGACGACGCGAACCGATACCACGGCGACCCGGCCATCGAATGCCGAGTCGGTGCTCGCGCTCGTGTGGGTGATGACCGCCCTGCGCTGGTTGCCGGGGTTCTGGGCAGTGTCATCGACGCCGGTGACCGTGACGGTGCGCTTCCTGAGCCAGTCGGCCTTGGCGGTGGTGAAGACGAGCGTCGAGGGAGTGAAGGTGACGGCAGGCGAAGGCGAGGCCAGGGTCACCGTGACCTCGGCGCTCGGGTCCGAATTGAGACTCACCCTCCAGGTCGAGGTGCCGCCGTTCTCGAGCACCGTGCGGCTCGTTTCGGAGAGCCAGATGGTCTCGCTTGCCGGAATCGCCTCGACGGCGCTCGCCCAGTAGGTGTGACCGTCGACGACAGTGCCGACCTGGACGTCGTAGGTGGTGCCGTTGCTCAGGCCGTCGATCTGATAGGGGCTCGTCTCGTCGCCGGCGATGTCGGTCCAGTTCGTCGCCGAAGACTCCTTGTAGCGAACCTGGTACGAGCTGGCGATCGACACGCCGCTCCAATGCATGGTCAGGCTGCCATCGCCGTGGACGACCACGACTTCTTTCGGCGTCGCGTCGATCAGGTGGAACTCGTAGATGCCGTCGTTGACGAAAGTCAGGTGGCTACCAGGGTCGAAAGCATAGCTCGCGTGATTTCCGTTGATTGGGTTTTTGCTTGCCCGCCATCTCAATGCTGAAGGTCCGGCACCAAGCTGAACGACGAACTCCTGGTCGAGCGGGTTCGGCAACGGGTCTGGAAGGGACGTGTGGAAATGATCTTCGCTCTTGAGCCACAGGAAAATCTTCGAACCAGTGTTGCTATTCGAGTAGATTTGGGCCAAATGGTACGCACTCAGTGTTCCGGTAAAATCAGGGTTCGTCACACGACCCATATGGCTGAACGTATAGCCGATCTCGGTGCTACCCTGCCATGGTCGCCCCGCCACCATGATGATCGACAGGAAGGAGTCGTCGACGCCGGCAGTCTCGTCGTCGGCCACATGAACAGTCAGCGCTGCGGTCCGACTGTCGTAGCCCCCGTCCGAGCTCGCGCTCGTGTGAGTGACGATCGCTTCGCGCTCGTTGTCCGAATTCTGGAGGTCATCGTCAACTGCGGTGACCGTGGCGGCTTGGGCGTTGTTCCAATTGGCGGTCGTGAAGCTGAGCGAGGCAGGCGACACGGTGGCAGCGCCCGGATTGGACGACCCGAGCCAGACGGTGACGGTGGCGCTCGGCGCCTCGGAGAGCTTGACGGTCCAGGTTGCCCTGTTGTATGCCTGGCTTCTGTGGTAACTGCTCTCGAGCACCGTGCGGCTCGTTGCCGAAAGCACGATGCTCTTGGGCGAGGGGGTCGCCGCAACGGCGTTCGCCCAGTACGCATGGCCATCGACGACCGCGCCGACCTGGACCTCGTAGGCCGTGCCGTTGCTCAGGCTTTCGAGCGTATGGGGGCTCGTCTCGTCGCCGCTGATGTCGATCCAGTCGCTGGCCGAGGACGCCTTGTAGCGAAGCTGGTGCGCACTGGCGATCGACGCGCCGATCCATTCGACGACGATCTGCTCATTGCTCGGAGTGAGCGAGACGCTCTTCGGCGTGGCATCGATCAGGTGGAACTCGTGGATGCTGCCGTCGCTGAGCGTCAGGGCGCTGCCCGGGTCGAAAGAGTAGTGATTATGGACACTCGAGTCTTCGCTGAGGCGCCATCTCTGCGCCAAAAGCCCGGTGCCGAACTGGACGATGAAGCCCTGGCCAAGGGGATTCGACTGCGGAATCATGCTGAGCAGCCCATTGTGCAGGAAACTCAGGTAGATACTGGAATTATCGTTGGTCGAGTAGATGTCTCGCAGATCGTAACCGCTCGCCGCGCCGGACGAGACGATGTTCGCCACGCGACCAAAGGCGCCCGATTCATAGCCGGTTCTGGTGCCTGCCCCCCAGTTCACCATCTCAGCGACGATGACGGTCGACAGAAAGGCGTCGTCGACGCTGGTCGTTTCGTCGTCGGCCACATGGACAGTGACGCTGGCGGTCTGGCTGGCGTATCCCGGGTCAGTGCTCGCTGAAGTGTGGGTGATGACGGCCTGGCGTTGGTTTTCGGGGTTCTGGGCTGCGTCATTGACTCCGGTGGCGGTGACTGTCCGGGCAGTGTTCCAGTTGGCGGTCGTGAAGCTGAGCGAGGTTGGCGACACGGTGGCCGTCCCCGTACTGGACGAGGCGAGCGAGACGGTGACGCTGGCGCTCGGCGCCTCGGAAAGCTTGACGGTCCAGGTCGCTCTGGCATAGGCGCTATTGTGACCATGTTCAAGCACCGTGCGGCTCGTCGCCGAGAGCACGATGCTCTTGCTCGAGTCGCTATCGCTCTGGGCCTGGACCGCAAACGCGGGGAACAGCGCGAGCGCCAGCGCAATCAGTGCGCGGAGCAGGCCCTCCCCTAACTGCTGGGCACCTTGCTGGGCTGCCGAAAACAGAACGGCTTGCTGATTGAAGATCGTTTGGAGCGTGCCAGTCGAGTCGTTCATTACTCATCACCTCTCGCGTGAGTTTCGATTCATTCGCGCGCTGCTTCCGCGTTGTTCGTGCATCAGGCCAACGCTCGCGGATTCGCCGGTGGCCTTGTTGCCCGCAAGGCGGGCATATCGCTTTCACATGACGAAAACACAATACACCTTCATATTACTGAAATGCAATACCCCATAATTCAATTGAATTGCAACCAATCATCACATGACTAAAATGCAGCACGCCTTTACACGAATGAAATGCAATGCACCTGCCGCTGTGCTGCATTGGGGCCCTGCTGGACTGCGCGGCAGGTTGCGGGAGGAAAGGAGGTCTTTCAGGTCTTGGCTCAGGCGAGCCTGAGGTGGTCGGCGATGGGCATTTTTCTGCGGACATCGCGCAGCAGCCGCAGGTCGAGGGGGGCGATCGCGACTCCGGGACCTTTGCCGAGTTCGGCGAGAATCTCTCCCCAGGGGTTGACGATCATCGAATGCCCCCAGGTTTCGCGGGCGGCGCCGTGCCTGCCGCCTTGGGCTGCGGCGACGACATAGCACTGGTTCTCGATCGCCCGCGCGCGCAACAGCGACTGCCAATGCGCGGCGCCGGTAACCGCAGTGAAGGCAGCCGGCACCGTGACGATTTCGGCACCGAGAACGAACAGCCTCCGGTACAGCTCGGGGAAGCGCAGGTCATAGCAGACGGACAGCCCAATCCTCCCGACCGCGCTTTCCACGCAGACGACCTCGGCACCGGGCTCGTAGCTGAGGGATTCGGAATACTGCGCTTGCCGATCCTCGACGATGACGTCGAACAGATGGATCTTGTCGTAGCGCGCGAGCAATTCGCCGCCGCCATCGTAGACGAGGCTCGCGGCGCGCACCCTGCCGTCCTCGATGCGATAGTCCGGATCGGTTTCAACCTTGCCGGGCCGGGTCGAAATCGGCATGGTGCCGCCGACGAGAACGACGCCATGGCGGCGCGCCTGCTGCGCAAGGAACTCCTGGATGGGGCTTCCCGGTGCGCCATGCCGCTCGCCATGGCTGCGCATCGCTTCGCCTTCGAGGGCGGCGAACACCTCGGGAAGCAATACCAGCCCGGCGCCTTGGGAAGCGGCAGCGGCGATCAGCTCGGCAGCATCGCGCAGGTTTTGCCCGACATCAGGGCCGCTGACCATCTGCACCGCAGCGAGCTTGGCAGTCATCGCCGGGGCCTGCCAATGTGTGCTGATTCGCCGTTCATGATCGCCTTCCTCGCTTGCTCGCGCTCAGTTCTTGCCCGGAGGAGTGCCGAAAGCCTGCTTGAATTGGGGTTCGAGACCTTCCCAGGGGCCTTCGAGAGCATACACGGCGCTGGTCAGGCTATCGACCTGCTGGCCGAAGATCTGGTCGATGAGAAAGGCGCCGATCGCCAGAGGGAAGTTGCTCGTCATCAGGCCGATCCAGGGGATATTGTCGCTGAGCGGCAAGGTCACGTACATTTCCCCGGAAATCAGCTCCTTGCCGAGATCGATAGTGCCGATGATCTGGTACAGGCTCGAAGGCCCCGAAATCACCAGTGGCTCGTCGAGCCGGACGAGGCCGCCTTGCAGATCGAGGCGGCCGCTGATTTCATCGAAGGCGAGGCCGCGGCGGAACAGGTCATCGCTCAGGCGCAGGCGGCGCATGATCGCGTCGAAATTGAGGATGCTGATGAGTTTCAGCGCACCGCTGTCAGCACCGGTTTCGAGAAAGCGGCCGTTTTCCACCCGCAGATCGAGGGAACCGTCGAGCTCGGCGGCGCGGAAGCTTGCCGGCGAACCCGGCCAGTCGAGAGCGACGGCAAAGCGCGCGCTTTCGCTTGCCAGGCTCGCGGCGAAGCCGTTGTCGCGCAAGACCTCGGCAAGATCGTCGGCAACGATCAGGCCCGTGAGCGCGGTGGCATGACGCTCGCCATCATATTGCCAGCGCAGGCCCGGCGCGGGCGTCGAATCGGCATTTTCCGCGCCGTCCCCGGTCATTCGCAGGCCGCGGAAATCGAAGGCAAGCTCGTTGAAGGAGGCGCCAGCGGCATCGGGTTCCAGGGTGAACTGCCAGCTTCCCCAGGGAGTTCCTGCGACCGAGATTTCCCCTGCGGAAAACTTCATGCGCGGCAAGCTGCGCGGGTCAACCCGGACAAACCGGTCGATTCGTGGCGATTCGGCAGCTTCCTCCTCGCTGTTGCCCAAGGCCCGGGCGGGCGGCGGCTGTTCCTCGCCTTCCCCCCGGAAACGCAGGTGCTCGAGCTGCACTTGCAGGTAGTCGCTCGCATCGAGGGGCAGCTCGATGACTCCCTCGATCGAATCCCCCGCCATCGTGGCGAGCCAGCCGGCGGGCCCAGGATCGATTCGCAAATGCAGCTCATCGAGAAGCTGGCCGTACACATCGGCCTCGCCGACACCGATATCGATGACGGCAAGATCGCCCAGGGACTGCGGGGAAAGCATCGCTTGCATCTCGCCCTGGAGCTCGGTCCACTGCTGCAGCACGAGGCGTTCGAGCCGACCGTCGATGACGATTCCTGCGCCCTCTTCTTCGGCGCTGGCGCCGCGACCGCCGCCAAGCCGCACCCTGCCGCTGCGCAGCCCCGATACATCGGTCTCGACGTGGAAACGCAAGTCGCCGCCAACGGTTCCCGACATCGATTGTGCGCCATCGTCCTGATCGATTTGCAGGGCGAATCGCACAGGCTGCTCTGCCGGCTTGCCAAAGGGCTCGGGTAGATCGATCGCCAGCCCGGCCAGATCCGAGGCGATGCGCAACGAACTCGCGCCGCTCGCCTGGTCGAGATGCAGTTCCGCACCGTAGCGCAATGCTCCCCGAGTCCTGCGCAACAGCCCCCGGACGAACTCGCTCTGGCGCGGCCATTGCAACAGCGCCTCGCGGTCGGCTTCGCCTCGGGAGACGACGACAATCCGCTCCACGGGCCTCGCCCCCCGGCTGGAGATTTCCATTGCGGCGGCACCGCCAAACAGGCTGGCAGCAAAATCGCCGCGTTCGATTCCGGTTCTTGTATCGAAAACGAGTTCGCCGTCGATATCGGCAAGGTCGAGATCGTGCTGCGCGATCCACAGGTCGCTGTCGCGCAGCCCGAGCCGCAGGCGCATTTCGCTGCTGGCATCGGTTCTGCCGAGAGGAACCTCGAGCTCGAACTCTCCTTCGGCGGCAGCTCCCGTGATGCGCCAGTCGGCAGTCGCCTCGCGCAGGCCAGCGGCGACGGGAGCGGCGTGGAGATAGGCGAGGGCGTCAGCCGGCGAGGCAGTGCCGCGACCCGACACCGAAAGCAGGCTGATTCCTGGCGCCTGCTCGCGAATGGCGCCGCGCAGCGCTGCGGCCTCGAGCCCGAGGCTGCTGCCATTCTCGACAAAGATGTCGGCATCGCCGTTGCTCGTCATGACCAGTGCCCGGGAAGTGTCGAGCGCAGGCCATTCAGGGTCGAAGCGCAAGCTTCCGTCGAGCCACTGAAAGACGCTCTGGAAAGTTCTGGTGGCGCGCCGGGCGCCTTTCACGGTGGCGCCGCGGAAAATTGCCGAGCCATTGGCGAGGCGGCCATCGACGACGGCGCGCTCGAGAAATTCCATGCCAGCGCGCAGCCCATCGTTGACTCGCGGGCCATCGGGAAGGAACGGGTTCTTTTGCGCCGCATCGAGGTTGAACATCGAAACCGCCAATTCGAGCTCGTTGCTTCGCTCGCCATCGGGCTGCTGGACCAGGCTCGAGGCGAGTTGCAGGCGTGATTCAGTGGCGCCAGCGCTACCTGCGAGAACGCTGCTCGCGAGCCGCAGGCGACGCTCCCCGTTATAGTCGAGCTCGAAACCCATGCGTCCGTTGACGCGATCGTAGGCCCAGGTCGCGCTGTAGAGGTTGGGAATGTTGATCGTGAAATCCGGCGAGTCGACTTCGAGCATGCCGCTGGCGTGGCGCTTGTCGAGATCGATGGTCGCTTCGAGGTAGCCCGTCAGCCCGGTGATCGCGGGAGAGCTGCGCACCGAAGCGATTTCGCCGCCATCGACATTCGCCTGGAAAACAATGGGTTCGCCACTGCCCTCCTCCAGCGGGGCATCGAGAACAATGTTTTGCAACATCCCCCCAGGCGCGAGTTGCGCGAGAAAATCCGCCGCAGCGGGCGGCAGCAAGCCGAGATTCCGCAGCAGCGAGTCGGCGATCGGCACGGCAAGCCGGTCGGCGCGCAAGGCCAGCGCCTTGCCCGGCTCGTGCACGAGGTGCAGATTCGAGGGCTGCCAATGCATGCCTGCGTGATCGAAGGAAAGACCGGCAACGGCGAGTTCGATGGCTGCCGCTTCGAGGCTCGCCTCCACAGAGCCGATCAATTCGCTGATCGCGACCGCAGCGCCGCCATCGCGGCGCCGGACGAACGCCGACTCGAGTTCCGCGACGGCGACCACATGGCGCAGTTCGCCTCGCTCGAAACGCAGCCAGAACTCGCCGCCACCGATCAGTTCCTCGACTTCAAGCCCTGCGAGCTGCTGGCCATCGAGCAGGGCAGCAGCATTCGTGTTCGGCATCGCGACGTGGAGGCTGCCGTCGATGGCGGCGAGGTTGCGACCGCGCACTTCGAAGGAAAGCGCGATGGGCCGCTCCTGCCCCTGGGGATGGATATCGACGTGCAGCAGGTGGGTGCGACCGTGATTGTGAATCTTCGCCGTGCCGTTGACGAAGCGCAGCCACTCTCCGGAACGCGTCCGCACGTTGACTGCAAGCTCGCGCATGTTCAGTTGCGTGATGCCGAGAAAGGCCTGGTACAAGGCGTCCGGATCGATGCTGCCGCCTTGCTGCATCGCGATATCGCCGAGCAGCCATGCACCATCGCTGCCCTGGACGAGTTCGAGCTCGAGCCGTTCGACGACAAACTCGTGCAATACCCAGCGCCGCTGCCAGATGCTGCGGGCCATGTCGACGATGACGCTGCCGCGGTCGAAGAGCAGCACGCGGTCCGGGGACTCGCCAGTCGCCGAGGCAACGTGCAAGGACAGCCCATTGATCTCGATCACGGGATTGAAGCCGACGAATCCTCCTTGCAAGGATTCGAGTTGCACCGGCAGGCCGGTGACTTCGAGGATACGCTTTTCAACAAATTCCGGATACTTGGCGATAACGGGCATGAACTGCCTGCCGACGCTGACATAGGTCGCCACGAGAACGACTGCAGCCGCCAAGAGCAGGCCCAGGCTGCGACGGATCACGGCAAGGGCCGATCTCCGCCTGGTTTTTGCTGGAGGTTTCACCAAAGGTTTCACTAGAGGCTTTGCTGGAGATGAACGTGCAGGCATTGTGGGCAATCCAGATCAGTCGAGATCAAGCACGCGCAGAGCTTTCGCCAGCGTCAACGATGCCAACGGCCAAAAGATCGCGCTCGTTACCGCCGGGAGAAGAAACAGCATGTCATCCTGCCGCGACAGGCCGAACAGCATGCGCAGCCATTGCTCCAATAGCAACTGCAAGCCGACGATGACCAGCACCACGCTCGCCTGCTGCCAGATGCCGAACAGGCGCAGGCGCAGACGCAGGCGCAAGGCGAGATAGGCAACAACCGTCAGGCCCAGGGCGTGCAGGCCAAACAGCGAGCCCGTCAAGGCGTCGACCATGATCCCCAGCAGCCACGCAAAACCGATTCCGACCCTGCCGGGATGCTGGATCGCCCAAAAGATCAGGGCCAAGGCGACCCAGTCAGGGCGGAAATGCATCGCCCATCCGGGCAGGGGCGCCACCACGAACAATGCAGCGACGAAGAATGACAGCGCGATGAGGCTGTTGAAGCGTCGCGAACCGGCCATTTGGCGGCCCTAGTTCGCCGCTTCGATCGACGCGAGCCCCGCTGCCTCGCCATCGATGCCTGCCGCTGCGTTTTCCAGCACGAGCACGACGTGGCGAGTGCTGGAAATCCGCGCCAGCGGTGTGGCCCTGATCGTCGCGTAAGGCCGCTGCGAGCTCCTGTTCACGGAGACGACTTCGGCAACCGGATAGTTTTTCGGATAGACCAAGCCCATGCCGGAGCTGATGAGAATGTCTCCTACCTCGATATCCTGGCTCGGCAGCACGAACTCGAGATCGAGTTCGGCATCGCCATTCTGGCTGCCCCGGGCCAGCGCGCGCTCGCCATTGCGGCTCACCTCGATCGGGGTCACGTGGGCAGGGTCGGTAATCAGCAATACCCAGCTCGTGAAAGGCATCACCTGCACGACCTGCCCCATCAGGCCATTGGCCTCGAGCACGGCCTGGCCGGCAAAAACGCTGTGGCGGCTGCCCCGGTTGAGCAGCACGCGCCGCGAATGCGGGTCGGGAGAGACATTGATGATTTCGGCGGGTAGCACGCTTTGGTCGAGCAGTGCCGCAGCATCGCGCAGCTCGAGCAGACGGTGGTTTTCCACGGCAAGACCCTCGGCGACCATGAGTCGCTGCCGGGAAAGCAGCAGTTCGCCGCGCAATCTGGCGTTTTCCTCGATCAGGTCGGAGCGGCTGAGCAGCATTTCGCCGAGGGAGTTGCCAACCCGCGTCGGCACGTCGGCGAGCCAGTGAAAAGGCGAGGCGACGAGGCCAAAGGCCTCGCGCACCTTGTCCATGTAGCCGAACCGCTGGTCCGCGATCATCAGCAGGACCGAGAGGAACACGAACACGAGCACCCGGTACCCCAGCGAGGCATGATTGCCGATGGCACTAGTGTTGATCTCGGCAACCCTCCCGGACCCGGCGCCCCGGGCCCCTGCCTAGCTTGCGGCTTGCGTGGCGAGAATCCCGGGCAGGAACGCTGTTCGAGGCCGCCGCTGCCAGGTCATTCGAAACGCAACCAGTCGGATTCATATTGGTCCATCATCTCGACGGCCTTGCCGCCGCCTCGAACCACGCAGGTCAGGGGATCCTCGGCGACCACCACGGGCAGGCCGGTCTCTTCGGAAATGAGCTGGTCGAGGCCTTTCAGCAAGGCGCCGCCGCCGGCGAGCACCACGCCGGTCTGGGCGATGTCCGAGGCGAGTTCCGGAGGCGATTTTTCCAGTGCGCTCCTGACTGCCTGGACGATCGCCGCAAGCGGCTCTTGCAGGCAATCCTTGACCTCGTCGCTGCGCAAGGTGAACGAGCGCGGGATTCCTTCGGCAAGATTGCGCCCGCGAACATCGATCTCCTTGACGTCGGATTCCGGCGTCATGTAGGCATAGCCGATTTCCTGCTTGATTCGTTCTGCGGTCGAGTTGCCGATCAGGCTGCTGTAGTTGCGCCGGACGTGGGCGACGATCGTGTCGTCGAAACGGTCGCCGCCGATCAGCACCGATTCCGAATAGACGACGCCATTGAGCGAGATGATGGCGATTTCGGTGGTGCCACCGCCGACATCGACGACCATCGAGCCACAGGCCTGCTCGACGGGCAGGCCGGCGCCGATGGCGGCCGCCATCGGTTCCTCGATCAGCCGCACCTTGCGCGCTCCGGCGCCGAGCACCGACTCGCGAATCGCTCGCCGCTCGACCTGGGTCGCTTTGCAGGGAACGCATACGAGCACTCTCGGGCTCGGCGGGAAAAAGAAGTTCTCGTGGACCTTGTTGATGAAGTACTGCAACATCTTCTCGGTGACCTGAAAATCGGCGATCACGCCGTCCTTCAGTGGCCTGACCGCGACGATATTGCCCGGCGTTCGACCGAGCATGTGCTTGGCCTCCTTGCCCACCGCAGTGACCGATTTCTGCCCGGCGTGCTCGCGAATCGCGACCACCGAGGGCTCATCGAGCACGATCCCCACGTCGGGGGTGTAGATCAGGGTATTGGCGGTGCCAAGGTCGATCGCCAAATCGTTGGAGAAAAATCCCCGGATTCTCTTGAACATGTATCGATTCCAGTCTGCGCCCAGCAAGCCTTGCCAGGCAGCGCCCAACCAACTTGCGGATTATGCCGCTTTTTCCCCAAAGCTGCCAATGCCAGCCTTGTCCAACGCGAAGCGAGTGGGGCGTCTAGGCGAACGAAAGCTGACATTTGCGCACTGCAACGCGTCATGGGCAACCTCAGGGGCAGCTCATCAGCGCTTGGTGTTGCTCTCGAGCGGGTTCACATGATCGACCCCGGGGAAGCGCCTGAAATCGTAATCTGCCGTGGCTCCACACGAATTCCAGTATAATCGCGGTTTCCTCGCTCACACACCTGTTCCCTTGGACAAGTCCGAAATCGACAAGGTCGCCAGGCTTGCGCGACTGCGCATCGGCCCTGGCGAAGCCGACGCAGTGGCGGCTCGCATCGGCGAGATACTCGCCATGATCGACGAGCTGCAAGCCGTCGACACCGCTGGCGTCGAACCGCTGGCACATCCGCTTGAAGTCAGGCAGCGCCTGCGCGCCGACGAGGTCACCGAGCATGATCGCCGCGACGAGTTGCTCGCGGCGGCGCCGGCGAGCCGCAACGGGCTGCTGCTCGTTCCCAAGGTGATCGAATGAATCAAGCTAGCGAAGCAGCCGATGTTGCATCTTTCCGTTAGCGAACTTTCCGCGGAACTCTCCCGTGGTGCTGTTTCAAGCGTCGAGCTGACCCGCGCCTGTCTGGAACGGATCGAGCGGCTCAACCCAGTGCTGAATGCCTTTGTCACGGTTTGCACTGCCAGTGCGCTCGAACAGGCCGGGCAGGCCGACCTCGCGCGGGCCAAGGGCGATACGCGGCCGCTGCTCGGAATTCCCGTGGCGCACAAGGACATTTTCTGCACCAAGGGAGTTCGCACCACTTGCGGCTCGCGGATGCTGCGCGACTTCCTGCCGCCATACGATGCCTGGGTCGTCGAAAGGCTGCACGGCGCCGGCGCCGTCATGCTCGGCAAGACCAATATGGACGAGTTCGCCATGGGCTCGTCGAACGAGACGAGCCACTTCGGCGTGGCGGCGAATCCCCACGATCTGGGCCGCGTCCCCGGCGGCTCTTCCGGGGGCTCGGCGGCTGCGGTTGCCGCAGGGCTCTGCCCCATGGCGACGGGAACCGATACCGGAGGCTCGATTCGCCAGCCGGCCTCGTTCTGCGGCGTGAGCGGCTTCAAGCCGAGCTATGGCCGGGTGTCGCGCTGGGGAATGATCGCCTTCGCCTCGAGCCTCGACCAGGCGGGAACCCTGACCAGGAGCGCCGCCGACGCAGCCTTGATGATGCGCACCATGGCCGGGCTCGACCACCGCGATTCGACGAGCGTCGACCGGCCCGTCGACGATTACCCGAACGAGCTCGACAAACCCTTGCGCGGCCTGCGGGTTGGCGTGCCGATCGTGCATTTCGCCAAGGGCCTGAGCGCTGGCGTCGAGCAGGGCATTCGCGCGGCGCTTGCGCAGCTCGAGGACGCCGGCGCGACGCTGCTCGAGATCGACTTGCCGAACAATCATCTTTCGGTTCCCGCCTACTACGTGATCGCTCCAGCCGAGGCATCGGCCAACCTGGCGCGCTACGACGGCGTTCGCTATGGCTATCGCTGCGCCGACCCCACCGATCTCGACGACCTGTACACCCGCACGCGCAGCGAGGGTTTCGGCGAGGAAGTGAAGCGGCGCATCCTGGTCGGCAGCTATGCCCTGTCAGCCGGCTATTACGATGCCTACTACCGCAAGGCCCAGCGGGTGCGGAGGCTGATCCGGAACGATTTTGCCAGCGCTTTCGAGCACGTCGACGTCATCGCCGGCCCGACTTCCCCCCACGTCGCCTTCGCCCATGGCGCCAAGGCCGATCCGGTGCAAATGTACCTCGAGGACATCTTCACCATCGCGGTCAATCTCGCGGGACTGCCTGGAATATCGATCCCCGCCGGAATGGAAAACGGCCTGCCGTTCGGCTTGCAGATCATCGGCCCGGATTTTGCCGAGGCGCGGGTGCTCAACGTCGCCCACCAGTTCCAGCAAATGACCGACTGGCATCTGCGCGTTCCCGAAAGCGCTGCCCTGGAGGGGCACTGACATGGAATGGCAGGCGGTGATCGGGCTCGAAGTCCACGTGCAGCTCGCGACCCGGTCGAAGCTGTTTTCGCCGACCGCGACGGCCTTCGGCGCCGCTGCGAACACCCAGGTCAACCCCTATGATCTGGCGATGCCCGGCACCCTGCCGACATTGAACGGCGAGGCATTGCGCATGGCGATCCGCTTTGGCCTGGCCATCGGCGCGGAAATCTGCCGGCATTCGATCTTCGAGCGCAAGAACTATTTCTACCCCGACCTGCCCAAGGGCTACCAGACGAGCCAGTTGCAGTTCCCCATCGTCGGCCGCGGCTCGATTCGCATCGAATGCGCCGACGGCAGCGAGAGATGCATCGGCGTCACCCGCGCACATATGGAGGAGGATGCTGGCAAATCCTTGCACGAGGAATTCGCCAACGAGAGCGGAATCGACCTGAACCGCGCCGGAACGCCACTGCTCGAGATCGTCTCGGAGCCCGAGCTGCGCAGCGCTGCCGAAGCCGTCGCCTACCTGAAGAAGCTGCACTCGATCGTTCGCTATCTCGGCATCTGCGACGGCGACATGTCCCAAGGATCGATGCGCTGCGACGCCAATGTGTCGATCCGGCCGCGAGGCGAAGCGAAGCTCGGAACGCGAACCGAGATCAAGAACGTCAATTCGTTCCGTTTCGTCGAGAAAGCGATCGAATACGAGCTGCGCCGGCAGCGGGAAGTGCTCGAAGACGGCGGCACGATCGTCCAGGAAACGAGGCTGTACGATTCGGTGCTCGACGAAACGAGACCGATGCGAGGCAAGGAGGAAAGCAACGACTACCGGTATTTCCCCGAGCCTGACCTGTTGCCCGTAGTGCTTGACGAGGCATTCCTCGAACAGCTTCGCAGCGAGCTTCCCGAACTGCCCGACTCGCGCAAGGAGCGCTTCGAGGCTGAATACGGCCTTTCGGCCTATGATGCCGGCGTGCTCACCGCGAATCGCGACATGGCCGAGTATTTCGAGCAGGTCGCCAAGGCCTGTGGCGACGCCAAGCTCGCAGCGAACTGGATCACCGTCGAACTGCTCGCGCTGCTGAATCGCGAGCAGCTCGAGATCGGCAACTCTCCGGTCAGCGCCGCAGCTCTCGCACGCCTCATCTCGCGAATCAGCGACGGGACGATCTCGGGCAAGATCGCCAAGGCGGTATTCGAGCAGCTCGCCAAAGACGCCAAAGATGGCAAAGGCGCCGGCGATGTTGACGAGATCATCGAGGGGCAAGGCCTGCGTCAGGTGACCGACCAGGGAGAGATCGAGCAGCTCGTCGAACGCGTCATCGCGGCCAACGCGCCGCAGGTCGAGCAGTATCGCGGCGGCAGGCAGCAGGTGCTCGGCTATCTGGTCGGGCAGGCGATGAAACTTTCCCAGGGCAAGGCGAACCCCGCCCAGGTCAACAAGCTGCTACGCGAAAAACTGCGCTGAGTGCAGGGCGATGAAGATGGCTCTGGCACGACGCGAGGTGGCTGTCGCTGCCGCTGCCGGGTTGGGCCATGCGGCGGAGGCTGTGAATACGTCCCTGTAGGCTCAGTTCCGGCATCCATGCCTCTCCACATGCTGCCGCATGGCCCAACCCGGCAGCGGCAGCGACGGAGCTCCGGCAGCGATGGCCAGAAGCTGCGCTCAGGCCCTCGATTCGTTGATGATGCTGTCGGCGATATTGCCAGGGACTTCGGCGTACTTGAGGAATTCCATGGTGAAAGTCGCCCTGCCCTGGGTCGCCGAGCGCAGGTCGGTGGCGTAGCCGAACATCTCGGCGAGGGGAACCTCGGCAGTGATGACCTTGCCGCCTGGGTTGTCCTCCATTCCCTGCACCATGCCGCGGCGCCGGTTCAGGTCGCCCATGACATCGCCCATGTAGTCCTCCGGGGTGACGACTTCCACCGCCATCATGGGCTCGAGCAGTGCCGGGTCGGCTTCCAGCGCACCCTTGCGCAGGGCGAGCGAGCCGGCCATCTTGAAAGCCATTTCGCTCGAATCGACATCGTGGAAGGAACCGTCGTAGAGCGTGACCCGCATCGCCAGTAGCGGATAGCCCGCCAGGCAGCCATTCTTCATTTGCTCCTGCACGCCCTTGTCGACGGCCGGGATGTATTCCCTGGGAACGACGCCACCGACGATTTCGTTGACGAATTCGTATTCCGCGTCGGCATCGAGCGGCTCGAGGCGCAACCAGACGTGGCCGTACTGGCCGCGGCCGCCGGTTTGCTTGATGTGCTTGCCCTCGATCTCGATGGTGCGGCGGATCGTTTCGCGATACGCGACCTGGGGCTTGCCGATATTCGCCTCGACGCTGAACTCGCGGCGCATCCGCTCGACGAGCACGTCGAGATGCAATTCGCCCATTCCGGAAATGATCGTCTGGCCCGACTCCTCGTCGGAAGAAACGCGGAACGAAGGGTCTTCCTGGGCGAGCTTGCCGAGGGCGGTGCTCATCTTTTCCTGGTCGGCCTTGCTTTTCGGCTCGACCGCGACCGAAATCACCGGGTCGGGAAAGTCCATCTTTTCCAGGGTGACGACATGGCTGGGGGCGCATAGCGTCTCGCCGGTGGTCACGTCTTTCAGGCCCACTGCGGCGGCGATGTCGCCAGCGCGGACTTCCTTGATTTCCTCGCGGGAATTCGAGTGCATCTGCACCATTCGCCCGACGCGTTCCTTGCGGCTCTTGAGCGGGTTGTAGACGCTATCGCCGGAATTGATCGTTCCCGAATAGACGCGGAAAAAGGTCAGAGTGCCGACGTATGGGTCGGTGGCGATCTTGAACGCCAGCGCGGCGAAAGGCGCATCGTCTTCGGCCTTGCATTCGGTTGCCGTGCCATCTTCGGCAAGGCCCTCGATCGCCTTGACCTCGGTCGGCGCCGGCATGTAGTCGATGACCGCATCGAGTACCGCCTGCACGCCCTTGTTCTTGAAAGCCGAACCGCAGAGCACCGGAACGATCTCGTTATTGATCGTGCGCTGGCGAATCGCCGCCACCAGCTCCTGCTCGCCAATGTCGCCATCTTCGAGGTAGCTCTCCATGACCTGCTCGTTGGCCTCGGCGGCGGCTTCGAGCAGATGCTCGCGCCATTCCTCGCACAGCGCCTGCAAGTCGGCGGGGATATCCTCGTAGGTGAAGGTCGTTCCCTGATCCTCGCTGTTCCAGACGATCGCCTTCATTTTCACCAGATCGACGACCCCGGAAAAATGCTCTTCGGCGCCGATGGCGATCTGCAAGGGAACGGCATTGGCGCCGAGGCGGTCCTTCATCTGCTCGACGACTCGCAGGAAGTCGGCGCCGGCGCGATCCATCTTGTTAACGAACACCATGCGCGGCACCTGGTAGCGATTCGCCTGGCGCCAGACGGTTTCGGTCTGAGGCTGCACTCCGGAAGTCGCGCAAAGCACGACCACGGCGCCATCGAGCACGCGCAGGGAGCGCTCGACCTCGATCGTGAAATCGACGTGGCCCGGAGTGTCGATGATATTGATTCGATGTTCCTGGTATTGCCGGTCCATGCCGTGCCAGAAACACGTGGTCGCCGCCGAAGTGATGGTGATGCCGCGTTCCTGCTCCTGCTCCATCCAGTCCATGACTGCAGCGCCGTCGTGGACTTCGCCGATCTTGTGCGAAACGCCGGTATAGAAGAGCACCCGTTCGGTGGTCGTGGTCTTGCCCGCATCGACGTGGGCGGCGATGCCGATGTTGCGATAACGGCTCAAAGGGTGCTTTCTAGCCACGGATTTTCCCTCGGTAAACTGTCTGGTCGATGATTCGGAAACGATAGGGTGCAGAAACGATAGGCTTTGGAAAAGATAGATTTTGGAAACGATAGGCTTTAGAAACGATAGTGCGAGAATGCGCGGTTGGCTTCGGCCATGCGATGCACGTCTTCGCGCTTGCGCACCGCGCCGCCGCGATTGTCGGCGGCCTCGAGCATTTCGCCGGCAAGACGCAGGGCCATCGACTTCTCGCCGCGCTTGCGCGAGAACTCGACGAGCCAGCGCATCGCCAAGGCATCGCGGCGCTCGGCACGAACCTCGACGGGAACCTGGTACGTGGCGCCTCCCACCCGGCGGGACTTGACTTCGACCATTGGCGCGATGGCGCTCAGGGCGGTCTCGAAGACCTTGACCGGTTCGCCGCCAGAGCGTTGCGCGACGACATCGAGGGCGCCATAGACGATTTTTTCGGCAACCGACTTCTTGCCGTCGATCATGACATGATTCATGAACTTGGCCAGCGTCTTGCTGCCGTACTTGGGATCAGGCAAAACCTCGCGTTTTGCCGCCACTCTTCTTCGGGGCATGTTTGACCTCCATGCTTGTTCAGGTTTGCCCGGGATGATCGGCCCGCCTGACGGGCTCTACCCGGCCTTACTCCCTACTTGCTGCTTGTTGCTTGCTGCCTGCTATTTCGGGCGCTTGGCGCCGTACTTCGATCTTCCCTGCTTGCGGTCGGCGACTCCGGAAGTGTCGAGGGCGCCTCGCACCGTGTGATAGCGAACGCCCGGCAGATCCTTGACCCGACCGCCGCGGATCAGCACCACCGAGTGCTCCTGCAGGTTGTGGCCTTCACCGCCGATGTACGAAGTCACCTCGTAGCCATTGACGAGCCGCACGCGGCAGACCTTGCGCAGGGCCGAGTTCGGCTTCTTCGGCGTGGTCGTGTAGACCCGGGTGCAAACGCCGCGCTTCTGCGGCGAGCCTTGCAGTGCGGGAACGCCGCTCTTGGCGGGCTTGCGCACTCTGGGCTTGCGGACTAGCTGATTGATCGTTGCCATTTTCGTCGCTGGGTAACCACTGCTTGCGAAGGAGGCGAAAGTGTAATGACCGCGCTCGATTCAGTCAAGCGGCCATGATTTCGAAACGGGTTGCAAAACCGGTTTCGAAACAGGTTTCAAACGAGGCTGCGACGGCAAGCGTCGCTGCGCGCCGCTACGATGGCGGCGAGCTCGTTTGCTCTTCCTCGCGTTCCTCGTGCTCCTGGAGCGGCGGCGCACTCGTTTCCAGCTCCGCCTCCTCGTGCTGCTGCATTTCCTCGTTGAACTTCTCGTCGAAATTCGCCTCGAAATCGACTTCGAGCTCTTCGGCGTAGGACTTCTTGCGCGCCTCGTGGTATGCGAGCCCGGTCCCGGCGGGAATCAGACGGCCAACGACGACGTTCTCCTTCAGGCCGCGCAGGAAATCGCGCTTGCCGGTGACTGCAGCTTCGGTGATGACGCGGGTCGTTTCCTGGAACGAAGCCGCAGAAATGAACGACTCGGTAGCGAGCGAAGCCTTGGTGATGCCGAGCAGGACCCTCTCGTAGGCCGCCTCGCGCAATTCGGGCTCCTCTTCGCGGCCGTCCTGCCGGGCGCGCTCGTTGTCGGCCTGGACCTGCTCGTTCCTGGCGCGCAGCTCGTCATTGATTTCGAGCATCTGGGTGTAGGAAACCTGTTCGCCCCGGATCAGGGCGGTGTCACCCGGGTCGGTGATCTCGACCTTGCGCAGCATTTGCCGCACGATCACCTCGATGTGCTTGTCGTTGATGCGAACGCCTTGCAGGCGATAGACGTCCTGCACCTCGTTGACGATGTACTGCGCCAGGGTCTCGACACCTTTCAGGCGCAGGATGTCGTGGGGAGCGGGAGGGCCTTCGGAGACGACCTCGCCTTTCTCGATCTGCTCGCCTTCGAAAACCGTCATGTTGCGCCATTTCGGGATCAGCGTCTCGCAGGGCTCGGCGTCGCCGTCGCTCGGCGTGATGACGAGACGGCGCTTGCCCTTGGTTTCCTTGCCGAAACTGATGGTTCCCGAAATCTCGGCGAGAATCGCCGGCTCCTTCGGCTTGCGCGCCTCGAACAGGTCGGCGACTCGCGGCAGGCCGCCGGTGATGTCTCGCGTCTTCGAGCCTTCCTGGGGAATCCTGGCGATCACGTCGCCGATATGCAGGGCGGCGCCGTCGCGCATGTCGATGATCGCGTTGGAAGGCAGCAGGTAATGCGCCGCGACATTGGCGCCGGGGAGCAATACCGGCTTGCCGGCCTCGTCGACAACGTTGACCGCAGGCCGCAGTTCCTTCGCCGAGGTCGCTCGCTCGTTGGGATCGATCACCGACATGCTCGTCAGGCCGGTGATTTCATCGGTCTGTTCGCGAACGGTGATTCCTTCCTCGACATGCTCGAAGGCAACGGCGCCAGCGACCTCCGAAATGATCGGATGCGTATGCGGATCCCAGGTCGCGACGACCTGGCCGGCCTCGACTTCGGCGTTGCGGCCCACCGAAATCACCGCTCCGTAGGGAAGCTTGTAGCGCTCGCGCTCGCGACCGCTGCCATCGTTGACGATCAGCTCTCCCGAGCGCGAAACGACGACGAGCTCGCCCCGGGAGTTCTGCACAGTCTTCATGTTGCTGAGATGGATCGAGCCGGCGGTCCGCACCTGCACCGAGTCGCTGGCGGTGGCACGGGAGGCTGCGCCGCCGATATGGAAGGTGCGCATCGTCAGTTGCGTTCCCGGCTCGCCGATCGACTGGGCTGCGATCACGCCGACGGCTTCGCCGACGTTGACGAGTTGCCCCCGCGCCAGATCACGGCCATAGCAAAGGCTGCAAATTCCGAAGCGAGTCTCGCAGGTGATCGGCGAGCGCACGAACACCTGGTCGACACCGCAGGATTCGAGCCGTTCGACGGTTCGCTCGCGAATCATCACTCCGGCCTCGGCAATGATCTCTCCGGTGCCGGGATCGACGACGGGGCGGGCAAGCACCCGGCCAAGCACGCGGTCGCCGAGGGGCGCGATGATGTCGCCGCCCTCGATGATCGGAGTCATGGCGAGACCGCTGCTCGTTCCGCAATCGTGTTCGGTAATGACGAGATCCTGGGAAATGTCGACGAGGCGGCGGGTCAGGTAGCCCGAGTTGGCGGTTTTCAGGGCCGTGTCGGCAAGGCCCTTGCGGGCGCCGTGGGTCGAAGTGAAATACTGCGAAACATTGAGGCCCTCGCGGAAATTCGCGGTGATCGGCGTTTCGATGATCGAGCCGTCGGGCCGCGCCATCAGGCCGCGCATTCCGGCGAGCTGGCGAATCTGCGCCGGTGAGCCCCGCGCTCCCGAATCGGCGTAGACGTAGACCGAATTGAACGATTCCTGCAATTCATCCTTGCCATCGCGATTGGTCACGGCTTCGGTGGAAAGGCTTTGCATCATCGACTTGGCGACGAGCTCGTTGGCCCGGGACCAGATGTCCACGACCTTGTTGTACTTCTCGCCCTGGGTGACGAGGCCCGAGGCGAACTGGTGCTCGATCTCCTCGACTTCGGCGCTGGCCTGCTTGATGATGTCGGCCTTTTCCTCGGGGATCTCGAAATCGTTGACGCCGATCGACGAGCCCGAAACCGTCGAGTACTTGTAGCCCAGATACATGAGCTGGTCAGCAAAGATCACCGTCTCCTTGAGGCCGACATTGCGGTAGCAGACGTTGATGATCCGCGAAATCTGCTTCTTCGCCATTTTCTGGTTGACCAGCGAGAACGGCATTCCTTGGGGAACGATATTGAACAGCAAGACTCTGCCGACGGTGGTGTCGTGCAGTTCGGTGGAGACTTGCAGCTCGTCGTTCTCGTCGAGGCTCGAGCTGGTGATTCGCGCCTTGATTCGCGCGTGCAGATCGGCGTGGCCCGTTTCGTAGGCGCGCTGCACTTCGGCGGCGTTGGCGAAGGCCATTCCCTCGCCCTTGGCGTTGACGCGCTCGCGAGTCATGTAGTACAGGCCCAGGACGACGTCCTGGGAAGGGACGATGATCGGTTCGCCATTCGCCGGAGCAAGGATGTTGTTGGTCGACATCATCAGCGAACGCGCCTCGAGCTGCGCTTCGAGGGTCAATGGCACGTGGACCGCCATCTGGTCGCCATCGAAGTCGGCGTTGTACGCGGCGCAGACGAGGGGATGCAACTGGATCGCCTTGCCTTCGATGAGTACCGGCTCGAAAGCCTGGATGCCGAGGCGATGCAAGGTCGGGGCGCGGTTGAGCAGCACCGGGTGCTCGCGGATCACTTCGGCGAGAATGTCCCAGACTTCGGCGGTTTCGCGTTCGACCATCTTCTTCGCCGCCTTGATCGTGGTCGCGAGGCCGCGGGATTCGAGCTTGCCAAAAATGAACGGCTTGAACAGTTCCAGCGCCATTTTCTTCGGCAGCCCGCACTGGTGCAGTTTCAGCGCGGGGCCAACAACGATCACCGAACGGCCCGAATAGTCGACTCGCTTGCCGAGCAGGTTGTGACGGAAACGGCCCTGCTTGCCCTTGATCATGTCCGCCAGCGACTTCAGCGGACGCTTGTTCGTTCCCGTGATGGCGCGACCGCGGCGGCCGTTGTCGAGCAGGGCATCGACGGCTTCCTGCAACATGCGCTTCTCGTTGCGCACGATGATGTCGGGAGCGTTGAGGTCGAGCAGCCGCTTGAGGCGGTTGTTGCGGTTGATGACGCGCCGGTAGAGGTCATTCAGGTCCGAGGTCGCGAAGCGACCGCCGTCGAGGGGCACGAGGGGGCGCAGGTCCGGCGGCAGCACCGGCAGCACGTTCATGACCATCCACTCGGGCTTGTTGCCCGATTCGAGAAAGGCCTCGAGCAGCTTGAGCCGCTTCGACAGCTTCTTCAGGCGAGTCTCGGACTTGGTGGCGGGGATTTCTTCGCGCAGGCGCGCCACCTCGTCCTCGAGGTCGATCGCTTTCATCAGCTCCTGCACCGCCTCGGCGCCCATTTTCGCGGTGAACTCGTCACCCCATTTTTCCCTGGCGAGGTAGTACTGTTCGTCGGTGAGCAACTGGCCCGGCTGGGGAGGCTTGACGACCTGGCCCTCGTGCATTTCCTCTTCGTCATCGAGCAGCGAATCGGTAACGACGAAGGACTCGAAATAGAGCACGCGCTCGATGTCGCGCAGGGTCATGTCGAGCAGCAGGCCGATTCGCGATGGCAAGGACTTGAGAAACCAGATGTGCGCCACCGGGCTCGCGAGCTCGATATGGCCCATGCGCTCGCGGCGGACCTTCGACAATGCGACCTCGACACCGCATTTCTCGCAGATCGAGCCGCGGTGCTTGAGCCGCTTGTACTTGCCGCAAAGGCATTCGTAGTCCTTGATCGGGCCAAAAATCTTCGCGCAGAACAGGCCGTCGCGCTCGGGCTTGAACGTCCGGTAGTTGATCGTCTCGGGCTTTTTCACCTCGCCATGGGACCAGGAGCGGATCATTTCCGGCGAGGCTAGCGAGATGCGGATCGAATCGAAATCCTCCGATTGCGATTGCATTTTGAGCTGGTCGTACAGTCCTTTCATGCTTGCACCTCTTTACCTGTTGCTTTACCTGTTGCTTTACCTGTTGCCTGACCTGTTTGCCTTATGAGCTATTTGCCCGAGCTGTTTGCCTGGTCTATTGCCTGAAACTGCTGCCTGAATGCATTACCCGGATTTGCGTCGTTTTGCCCGGGTTTTCGGCGACCTACCTGCCAACCTCGAGTTCCATGTCGATTCCGAGCGAGCGAATCTCCTTCACCAGCACATTGAACGACTCGGGCATCGCCGGCTCCATGCGGTGGTCGCCATCGACAATGTTCTTGTACATCTTGGTCCGCCCCGCGACGTCGTCGGATTTCACCGTGAGCATTTCCTGCAAGGTATACGCTGCGCCATAGGCCTCGAGAGCCCAGACCTCCATCTCGCCGAAACGCTGGCCGCCGAACTGGGCCTTGCCGCCAAGCGGCTGCTGGGTGACGAGGCTGTACGAGCCCGTCGAACGCGCGTGCATCTTGTCATCGACGAGGTGATTGAGCTTGAGCATGTACAGGATGCCCACCGTGACCGGAGTGTCGAAGGCATCGCCAGTGCGGCCGTCGTACAGGATCACCTGGCCGCTTTCGTCCATTCCCGCCATCTTCAGCATGCGCTTGATCTCGGCTTCCTCGACGCCGTCGAAAACCGGAGTCGCCATGGGAACACCGTCCTTGAGGTTCGCGGCGAGCTCGAGCACTTCGTCGTCAGTGAGGCTTTCGAGGTCTTCCTTGCGATCTCCCGACTCGTTGTAGATCTCGTTGAGCAAGGCGCGGATTTCCTGGGCCTTGCGCTGTTCGTGGAGCATCTTGCCGATCATTTTGCCAAGGCCCCGGGAGGCACGCCCGAGATGCGTCTCGAGCACCTGGCCGACGTTCATTCGCGAAGGAACGCCGAGGGGGTTGAGCACGATGTCGACAGGCTCGCCGTTTTCATCGTAGGGCATGTCTTCCATGGGCATGATCGCCGAGATCACTCCCTTGTTGCCGTGCCGGCCGGCGAGCTTGTCGCCGGGCTGGACGCGGCGCTTGATCGCCAGATACACCTTGACGATCTTGAGAATTCCCGGTGCCAGGTCGTCGCCTCGAGTGAGCTTCTTTTCCTTGTCCTCGAAGCGTTCGTCGAGATCCTTGCGCCGCTGTTCGAGTTGCTCCTGGGCGCGTTCGAGCTGCCGGTTCAGCTTGTCGTTCTTCATGCGCAACTCGAACCACTGCTCGCGGGGCAGCTTGGCGAGGAAGTTCGCCGTGAGCCGCTGCCCCGAGCGCAGGCCCGGGCCACCGCTGACCTCCTTGCCCTTGAGCGACTTGCCGAGGCGCTCGAAAGTCGCGCCTTCGACGATTCGATACTCGTCGTCGATATCCTTGCGCACCTGGGCCAGCTGGTACTGCTCGATCTCCAGTGCGCGCTCGTCCTTCTGCAGGCCGTCCCGGGTGAAGATCTGCACGTCGATCACGGTGCCGCGAACGCTGGTCGGAACTCGCAGCGAAGTGTCCTTCACGTCAGAGGCCTTCTCGCCGAAAATCGCGCGCAGCAGTTTTTCCTCGGGAGTGAGCTGGGTCTCGCCTTTCGGCGTCACCTTGCCGACGAGGATGTCGCCGGCATCGACCTCGGCGCCGATGTAGACGATTCCCGAGGCATCGAGCTTGCCGAGTGCGCCTTCGCCGATGTTGGGGATGTCGGCGGTGACTTCTTCCGAGCCGAGCTTGGTGTCCCGGGCCACGCAGGTCAGTTCCTGAATGTGGATCGTGGTGAAGCGGTCCTCGCTGACGACGCGTTCGGAAATCAGGATCGAGTCCTCGAAGTTGTAGCCATTCCAGGGCATGAAAGCGATTCGCATGTTCTGCCCGAGGGCGAGTTCGCCGTTGTCGACCGAGGGCCCGTCGGCAAGGATGTCGCCCCGGCTGACGAGATCGCCCTGCTTGACCAGGGGCCGCTGGCTGATGCAGGTGTTCTGGTTCGACCGCGTGTACTTGGTCAGATTGTAGATGTCGACTCCGGCCTCGCCGGCATCGGTTTCGTCGTCGTTGACGCGAACGATCAGGCGCGCGGCATCGACGCTCTCGATCATGCCGCCGCGTTCGGCGATCAGGCAGACTCCCGAATCGCGCGCGACATTGCTTTCCATTCCCGTTCCGACGAGGGGCTTTTCGGTTCTCAAGGTCGGAATCGCCTGCCGCTGCATGTTCGAGCCCATCAATGCGCGGTTGGCGTCGTCGTGCTCGAGGAAGGGGATCAGCGAGGCAGCGATCGAGACCATCTGCTGCGGCGCAACGTCCATGTAGTCGACTTCCTCCCGGGGCTTCAAGGTCGTTTCTCCCTTGTAGCGAACGGTGACGAGGTTGTCGGCGAGCTTGCCCCGGTCGTCGAGGGAGGCACTCGCCTGGGCGATGACGTAATCGGTTTCGTCGATCGCCGAAAGAAAGCTGATCTCGTCGCTCACCTTGGTATTGGCGACCTTGCGATAGGGGCTTTCGAGAAAGCCGTAGCTGTTGGAGCGGGCATAGGTTGCCAGATTGTTGATGAGGCCGATATTCGGCCCTTCAGGAGTCTCGATCGGGCATAGCCGGCCGTAGTGGGTCGGATGCACGTCGCGAACCTCGAAGCCGGCCCGCTCCCGGGTCAGCCCGCCAGGGCCGAGCGCCGAAACGCGTCGCTTGTGGGTGACTTCCGACAAGGGGTTGTTCTGGTCCATGAACTGCGAAAGCTGGCTCGAGCCGAAGAATTCCTTGACCGCAGCAGCGATCGGCTTGGCGTTGATCATGTCCTGGGGCATGAGGCCTTCGGAGTCGGCCATGCTGAGGCGCTCCTTGACCGCGCGCTCGACTCGCACGAGCCCCACGCGGAACTGGTTTTCCGCCATCTCCCCCACCGAGCGGATGCGGCGGTTGCCGAGGTGGTCGATATCGTCCACCGAACCGAAGCCGTTGCGGATCGCCACGAGGGTTTTCAGCACGTCGACGATGTCGTCGTTGTCGAGGATCAAGGCGCCCGTGGTGGTCTTGCGGTTGAGCCGGCGATTGAACTTCATGCGGCCGACGTGGGAAAGATCGTAGCGCTCGAGGTCGAAAAACAGGCTGTGAAAGAGCTTCTCCGCCGATTCGGCCGTCGGCGGCTCGCCGGGGCGCATCATGCGGTAGATCTCGATTTTCGCCTCCAGGGCGGAACGCGTCTGATCGATGCGCAAAGTGTCCGAGATGAAGGGACCGCAATCGAGATCGTTGACGTGGATCGTCTCGAAGCTCGTGATTCCCTCGCTAGCGAAGCGCGCGAGCAATTCGGCGCTGATCGCGGTATTGCACGCGGCGACGATCTCGCCGGTTTCCTCGTTGATGACGTCCCGGGCGAGGGAGGCGCCAATGACGAAATCCTCGCTGACCTCGAGCTGGGTGATTCCGGCCTTTTCCACCTGGCGCACATGGCGGTTGGTAATGCGGCGCCCTTCCTCGACGATCACCTTGGCGCGCTTGCCCTTGCCCTTGACCGGGAACGAAAGCACCTCGCCGCGCAGGCGAGCGGGGACGAGATCCACCGAGATCACCGGCTTGCCCTCGGCGGGCGCTGCCAGGTGGAAGCTGTTGCGCTCGTAGAACATCTCGAGAATCTGCTCGGGCGAATAGTCGAGGGCGCGCAGCAATACCGTCGCCGGCAGCTTGCGGCGGCGATCGATGCGGACGAACACCAGATCTTTCGGGTCGAACTCGAAGTCGAGCCAGGAGCCGCGATAGGGAATCACCCGGGCGGAATAGAGCAGTTTGCCCGAACTGTGGGTCTTGCCCTTGTCGTGGTCGAAGAACACTCCTGGCGAGCGGTGCAACTGGGAGACCACCACGCGTTCGGTGCCATTGATGACGAAGGTTCCCGAGTCGGTCATCACGGGGATTTCCCCCATGTAGACTTCCTGTTCCTTGATCTCCCGGGGAATCGTGTCACTGGCCGATTCGTACAGCATCAATTGCAGGACCACGCGCAGCGAAACCGAATACGTCGAACCGCGAAGCTGGCATTCCTTGACATCGAACTCGGGCTTGCCGAGCCGGTAGCTGCAATAGCGCAGCCGCGCCTTTTCGTTGTAGGAGCGGATCGGGAATACAGAATTGAAGGCGCCGTGCAGGCCCCGCTCGAGCCGCTCTTCGGCCGGGGTGTCGGCCTGCAAGAACTGCCGGTACGAATCGACCTGGATGGAAAGCAGGTAGGGGATTTCCATCGCGCTCGGCAACTTGCCGAAATTCTTGCGAATGCGCTTCTTTTCTGTATAGGAATACGTCATTTCATGCTCCAGAATCGTTTTATGCCCCAGAATCGTCGACAACCGCCGCTAGGGCCATTCGCGCACAAGGGCGCACTCCGGTGCGATGAGCATCGCCCGGAGCTTTTGCATCCCGGCAAACCTACTTGATTTCAACAGTCGCGCCGGCTTCTTCCAGTGCTTTCTGCATCGCCTCGACATCGGCCTTCGGCACGGCTTCCTTGACCACGGAAGGCGCCCCGTCGACAAGTTCCTTCGATTCCTTCAGGCCCAGCCCGGTAATGGCGCGAATCGCCTTGATGACATTGATCTTCTTGTCACCAACGGCGGCAAGCACCACGTTGAACTCATCCTTCTCCTCTTCGGCAGGCACCTCGGCCGCAGCAGCAGCCGCAGGCGCCGCAGCCACCGCAGCGGCAGCCGAAACACCGAATTTCTCTTCCATCGCCTCGACGAGCTGGACTACGTCCATGACCGACATTTCGGCGATCGCATCCAATACTTCCTGTGTTGATAGAGCCATTACTCCAATTCCCCTGTTTCAGATTCAATTGCGATTCATGAAGTTGCTGTTCGCGTTCAAGCGGCCTGCTGTTTCTGCTCGCGAACCGCAGCGACGGTACGCGTCAGTCGAGCCGGAACCTCGTTGAGCGTGCGGGCGAGACGAACCGCCGGAGCGAGCAATACGCTCATCAGCATGGCCCGAGCCTGGTCGAGGGTCGGCATCTTGGCGAGAACCTCGATGTCCCCCGGGCCAAGCAGCCGACCGCCGATCGACAAGGCCTTGATCTCGAAGTGCTCGTGATCTTCGGCGAAGTCTTGCAGCACGCGAGCGGCCGCGCCAGGATCCTCGTTGGAAAACGCCACGATGGTCGGACCCGTCAAGGCTTCCTGAAGACATTCGAATTCGGTTTCCGCCACGGCCCGGCGCAACAGCGAATTGCGCACTACGCGCAAATACACCTGATTTTCCCGGGCATTGCGACGCAAGGCCGTCATGTCCTGCACGGCAACGCCGCGATAGTCCGCCAATACCGCCGACAGGGCAGCGCCTGCGGCCTCGTTGACCTCGGCGACGATCCGCTTCTTGTCTTCCAATCCCAATGGCATTTCTCTGATCCTGTTTCCGGTTGCTCTTTCAACAACCCTGTCTCAGCAGCCCTGCCTCAACAGCCCTGTGCCGACAGTTCTCTTTCGAGAACATACCTACGGCGACACTCCTCCGGCGGTTCTTTTCCAGCGATTTCCTTTCGAAAGCCGCTTGCGAAAACCGCTTTCGGCAACTGCTTTGCAAAACTGCGCGGCGTTGGCAGCGATGCTGCCGAAGCCTGCCGTTGTCAGCGCGAACAGCGCCTCCTGCTAACTGGTGATGCAAATTCGAACCGCAGTTCAAACCGGATTTCACCATCTACGCGGGATATCAAGGCAATGCCACCCGCGGTCTTTGACAGTCCCATCGGCAATTCGATGAAGCTCCAAAGCTCTTTCGGCAGCCGGCCTGGGCCAGCTCCACAAATGACTCATCTCTCCTCTCTCGGCTCTCGGCTCTCGGCTCTCGGCGCCCGACGTCAGGCGGCCAGCGAGGACTGGTCGATCACCAGGCCCGGCCCCATGGTCGAGGAAAGCACGACCTTCTTCACGTAAATGCCCTTGGCGGAAGCCGGCTTGGCTTTCTGCAGGTCGGCCAGCAAGGCCTCGAGGTTGCGCCGCACGAGCTCGCCGGCGAAACCGATCCTGCCGATTCCGCCGTGGATGATGCCGTTGCGGTCGGTGCGGTAGCGCATCTGGCCAGCCTTGGCGTTGCGCACGGCGTTCGCCACGTCGGCGGTGACAGTGCCGACCTTCGGATTGGGCATCAATCCGCGCGGCCCGAGAATGGGGCCAAGGGCGCCGACCACGCGCATGGCGTCTGGCGCCGCGATCACGACATCGAAATCGAGCTTGCCGCCCTTGATCGATTCGGCAAGGTCTTCAAAACCGACGATGTCGGCACCGGCCTCGCTGGCCTCGGCGGCATTGGCGCCCTGGGCGAACACCGCCACGCGAACTTCCTTGCCGGTTCCTTCGGGCAGGGTCGTCGAGCCCCTGACGATCTGATCCGACTTGCGAACGTCGACGCCGAGATTGACCGCGACGTCGATCGATTCCTTGAAGCTGCCCTTGGCGGTTTCAGTCAACAGGGCGACCGCCTCTTCGACTGTGTAGCTCTTGCCAGGAGTGCCTCTCTCAGCGATCAGCTCGGCGATCAGCTTTTGCTTTCTCGTCAGTTTGGCCATGTCAGTCGATTGCCTCCACTTCGAGCCCGGCGCTGCGCGCACTGCCGGCGAGGGTGCGGACTGCGGCGTCCATGTCGGCAACGTTCAGGTCGGGCATCTTGACGTTGGCGACTTCCTCGAGCTGGGCGCGGGTCAGCTTGCCGACCTTTTCGGTATTCGGCCGACCGCTGCCCTTGGCGACTCCTGCGGCCTTGCGCAACAGCACCGCTGCCGGCGGCGTCTTGGTGATGAACGTGAAACTGCGATCGGCGTAGACCGTGATGACGACGGGAACCGGCAAGCCGGGCTCGACGCTCTGGGTCTCGGCGTTGAACGCCTTGCAGAACTCCATGATGTTGACGCCGTGCTGGCCGAGGGCCGGCCCTACGGGCGGGCTCGGATTGGACTTGCCGGCGGGCACTTGCAATTTGATGTATGCCTGGATTTTCTTCGCCATTGCCTAACCTCTTGACCTCGGGTCTCTTTACCTCGGGTCTCTTTACCTGGGGCCTCTTGACCTGGGGCCTGTGAACCTCGATCCTCTGAATCTCTGCTAACCTCTGGACCTGGGCCTCTGGCCCTAGCTCTTTTGCACCTGGCCGAACTCGAGCTCGACCGGGGTGGCGCGACCGAAGATCAATACCGCGACTCGCAGGCGGCTCTTGTCGTAATTGACCTCTTCGACGGTTCCAGTGAAATCGTTGAAGGGGCCATCGACGATTCGCACCATCTCGCCGGGCTCGTAAATCGTCTTGTGCGCCGGGGTGTCCTCGCTCTCTTCCATGCGCTGCAGAATCACCGACGCCTCGCGGTCGGTGATCGGTGCGGGGTTCTCTGGCGTGCCGCCAATGAAACCGAGGATTCTCGGCGTTCCCTTGACCAGATGCCAGGTCTCCTCGCTCAACTCCATATGCACGAGCACATAGCCCGGGAAAAACTTGCGCTTGCTCTTGCGCTTCTGCCCGGCGCGCATTTCCATCACCTCTTCGGCGGGAACGAGCAGCTCGTCAAAAAGCGGTTCGTAGCCGGGGCCCTCCTGCTCGATCCGCTCTCCGAGGGCCTCCATGGCCCTTTGCTCGTAACCCGAATACGCCTGGGCGACGAACCAGCGCTTCGGCGGCATCTGCCGCAGCCTTTCGAGCACCTCGCCGGCTTCCTCGTCGTCGGCGACGGCCGGCGGCTCGCCATTGCTGGTGTTGACAATGCCCGGGGTCTCGCGAACCACGTGCCAGACCCTTTCGGTGAGTTCGTCGTCCCTGGTGATCTCGACGCGGATCAGCAACATGTAGCCGCGTTCGGCATCTTCCCCCTCGAGCACTTCGGAAACGACTTTCCTCGGCACCAGCTTAATGAGATCGAACCAGCGCTTCAGGCCCGCCTTCTCGAGCCCGTCGCGCAGGGCCCTATGGGCGCGGAAGCCGCTGCCGAAGCGCGTTTCCAGAAAATAGCAATGCAAACTCATCAATTCGTACCTGGCTCACCGGCTCTAGCTGACAATGCCGGAGACGATTCCGTTCAGGCCCCAGTCGAGCAGCCAGAGAATGATCGCCAGGATGAAAATGACGATCAGCACGATGATCGTCGTCTGCACGGTTTCCTGGCGGGTCGGCCAAACGACCTTCCTGATCTCGACTCTCGCTTCCATGCACAGGCTGACGAAGGCACGGCCGCGTTCGGTCTGCGCTGCGATCCAGCCAGCGATTCCGGCGAGCACCAGCAGGCCCACGGCGCGAAGCAACAGCGATTCCGCCGAGAAATAGCTATTCGCGTAGACTCCGCCCGCGACGATGATCGCGACCAGAACCCACTTGACCCAGTCCGTTTCGGGCTTGCCGCCTGTCTCTGACATTGATGTTCGAGTTCCGTCGGCCAATCGGGCCGCATCCGCCATGGACGGCAGGATCATTGGTTGCTGGCAGGCCAGGAGGGAATCGAACCCCCAACCTGCGGTTTTGGAGACCGCTGCTCTGCCAATTGAGCTACTGGCCTATTTCTCGAGAGCCAACTCTCTCTCGTTTCTCTGGCAAGCCGACTTGTCGCAAGCCGGCTATTCGATGATTTTCGACACGACTCCGGCACCGACGGTGCGGCCGCCTTCGCGAATCGCGAAACGCAGGCCCTCGTCCATCGCGATCGGCGCAATCAGTTCGACCGTCATCTTCACGTTGTCGCCAGGCATCACCATCCGCTCTTCGGGCTTGACGTCGGCGGGCTCGGAAAGGTCGACATTGCCCGTCACGTCGGTGGTGCGGAAGTAGAACTGCGGACGGTAGCCATTGAAAAACGGCGTGTGGCGGCCTCCCTCTTCCTTCCTCAGGATGTACACCTCGGCCTCGAACTTGGTGTGCGGAGTGATCGAGCCAGGCTTCGCCAGCACCTGGCCGCGCTCGACCTCCTCGCGCTTGGTGCCGCGCAGCAGCACGCCGACGTTCTCGCCGGCACGGCCTTCGTCGAGCAGCTTGCGGAACATCTCGACACCCGTACACGTCGTGCGCTCGGTGTCCTTGATGCCGACGATCTCGACTTCCTCGCCAACCTTCACCACGCCACGCTCGATTCGCCCCGTCACCACGGTGCCGCGGCCTGAAATCGAGAATACGTCCTCGATCGGCATCAGGTACGGCTTGTCGATCTCGCGCTCGGGAACCGGAACGTAACTGTCGAGCGCCTCGACGAGCTTCTCCACGGAAGCGATCCCCTGCTCGGACTCGTCGCCCTCGAGGGCCTTGAGCGCCGAACCGACCACGATCGGCGTGTCGTCGCCAGGAAAATCGAATTCGTCGAGCAGTTCGCGGACTTCCATCTCGACGAGCTCGAGCAGCTCCGCGTCGTCTACCATATCCGACTTGTTCATGTACACGACGATGTACGGAACGCCGACCTGGCGCGCCAGCAGGATGTGCTCCCGGGTCTGGGGCATCGGGCCGTCGGCCGCCGAAACGACGAGGATCGCGCCGTCCATCTGCGCGGCGCCGGTAATCATGTTCTTCACGTAGTCGGCATGGCCCGGGCAGTCGACGTGGGCATAGTGCCGGTTCGGCGAATCGTATTCCACGTGGGAGGTCGCGATCGTGATGCCACGCTCGCGCTCTTCGGGGGCGTTATCGATCTCGTCGAAGGCCTTCGCCGAGCCTCCGTAACGCTCCGCGCAAATTTTCGTCAACGCCGCCGTCAGCGTCGTCTTGCCATGATCGACGTGGCCGATCGTGCCGACGTTCACGTGTACCTTGGTTCGCTCGAATTTTTCCTTTGCCATGATTGTCCGCCTTTGCTATCTGGATCTTGCTGCCTTTGCCTTCATGTTCGCGTCGGCGGCACCTTGTGTGGCGCCCCGCGAAGCATCCCATGACTCGATTGCCCGTCTGTTTTCCTAAACTGCCGTTTCCCGAACTGGCGTCGGGGCTCTTGCCTGCCTACTGCGCTACT